>JBOGVX010000203.1:0-8785 GCA_050693165.1 Actinomycetota bacterium
GGGCGACGCCGTGGTTGCGCTGGTGCGATCGCCGGAGAGGGCCGGGGGGCTTCGGGGCATGGGCTGCGAGCTCGACGAGGGAGACCTGGCGGACGAGGAGGCCATCTCCGCCGCGCTGAAGGGGTGCGACGCCGCTTTCCACGTGGCCGCGTCCTACAAGGTGGGCATACCCCGATCGGAGCGTCCGGCGATGTACGACGCGAACGTCAGAGGCACTGAGCGAGTTCTCCGGGCGGCCGAGGACGCGGGCGTGCGTCGCATCGTCTACGTCTCCACCATCGGCTCCTTCGGTAACACCGGGGGGAAGGTCGTCGACGAGACCTACCACCACCCGGGTACGGGCTACAGGTCCTACTACGAGGAGACGAAGGTGCTCGCGCACCGCGTTGCGGAAGCGCGGATGGCCGAGGGCGCTCCCGTGATCATCGTCATGCCCGGCGGCGTCTATGGTCCGGGCGACAACTCGGATCTGGGCCAGCTGATCGACCGCGTCAGGACCGGCCGGCTTCCCGGTCGGATGTATCCCGAGACCGGGTTCAACTGGGTCCACGTCGACGACGTCGTGGAGGGGATCTTGCTGGCCCACGAACGCGGCCGAATCGGCGAGAAGTACGTCCTCGGGGGCCACCTCGGGACCATGGGCGACATGATCGACGCGGTGGCAAGGGCCAGCGGGCGTCGCGCTCCTCGTTTCAGATGGCCCTCTCCTCTGATCAAGGCCGGTATCCCCTTCGGCCGGCTGATCGGCCCGATGCTGGGGCTCGGCCCCAACCTCAAGGAGCTGATCGCCGCGGGAGACGGCGTCACCTACTGGGCGACGCACGCGAAGGCACAGAGGGAACTCGGCTATTCGCCGCGAGACCTCGAAACCGGAGTCAAGGAGACGGTGGGAGCTCTGCCCTAGGCCGGGAGGTCGGCAGCCGTCGTCGACCAGTCGGATTCCTGGTCGACGTGAACCGCGGGCAGGAACACTCGGAAGCTGGCCCCGCCACCTGGAGCGTCGTCGACCCACGCGCGTCCGCCGTGAAGCTCGGCGAAACGTGCCACGAGGGAAAGTCCGATGCCGGTGCCGGGCGCGTGGTCGGGCGACTCGGGCCCTCGCTCGAACGGCAGGAACACCGATTCCTTGAGCGGGTCGGGGACGCCGGGCCCCTGGTCGTCAACCGCGATGACCGCGCCGTCCTCGACCCGCTGGATCGCCAGCCGGACCGGACTTCCGGAAGGTGTGTGCTTGCCGGCGTTCATCAGCAGGTTCTCGAGGATGCGCTCGACCATCGGCGCGTCGACCTCGACCACGACCTGCTCGATGTCCTCGATTATCGCGCGGTCGCGCAGGTTGGCGTTGTCCAGAACCCGGCGCGCGAGCTCCGCCAGGTCGGTCGGGTGAAGCCTCGGCTCCAGGATGCCCCGCGACATCCTGTCCATGTCCAGAAGATCACCCAGCAGGGTCTCCAGCCGGCGCGCGTTGCGCACCAGCCGCTCCAGCATGTCCTGGCGCTCCTCCTCGGGCAGATCCACGTTCGGCTGCGCGAGCGTGATGCCGTACCCGAGCACGGATGCAAGCGGCGTGCGCAGCTCGTGCGACACGGCGGTCAGGAAAGCGTTCTTCATCTCGTCGACCGATCGAAGCCTCGCGGCCGCCTGAACCTCCCGGTCATAGGCCTGCTGGAGCGTGTCTTCCGCTTCCTTCCGCTCGGTCACGTCGTAGAGCACGCCCTGAAGCTCTTGGGCTCGGCCGGATGCGTCGTTCACAACCACCGCCTCGTCGTGCACCCAGACCACGCGGCCGTCGCGAGCGAGAAGCCGGTACTCCATCGCCATCCTGTCCTCGGGACGCCTGCGGTTGCCCTCGATGCGGGCCATGATCATCGGGCGGTCCTCCTCGTGAAGCTGCCGGGACCACAGAGCCGGGTTCGCCTTCCATTCCTCAGCGGAATAGCCGAGGATCGCCTCGATCTGGGGAGCGACGTACGTCCATTTCCCCTCCCCGGTGAGCTCGGCCGTGTACGCGACCGCGGGGATGCGCTCGACCATGCTCCGGTAGCGCTGCTCGGCCTCGGCGACCGAGCCGGCCCTCTTGTCCAGCTGGCGGACCATGCGGTCGAACGCCCAGCAGAAGTTGTACAGGGCATCGTGTCCACGCTGCCCCTCGCCCTCCGGCAGGCGAACGTCTAGGTCGCCCTGGGCCAGACGCTTCGCGACCCGGGACAGGCGTGAGGTTCGCCGGAACACGAAGAAGTAGAGGACGAGAATGAGTGAGGCGGCCGTCGCGCCCAGTCCGACTGCCACGGACTTGAGGGCGTCCTCGGGGCTTCTGCCCCCGGCCACCTCGTTGAGGCGCGATGCGATCGACATGACCGTCAGCGCCCCCACTGCCAGCATGGGAAGACCGACCTTTATGACCAGGGGTATGGCGCTGTCGACCCGTCTCAGCATCCGACGGATCCAGCTCAGGCTCTGACCTCCCCAGTAATCCCGCATGGCAGTAGTGCTAGTCATCGGCCTGGGGAGGAGTCCCCTTGAGGGTCGGGCGAACGGCCTAGAAACGTCGTGGTGGGCCTCAGCCCAGTCGATCCCCACGAAGATCACCGCATCTCCTCCCTTCGTTGCTCGGCTGCACCCGGAGGAGGCTTGCGGCGCGCTAATGGATCAGTGCTCGGGGCACGACATCCCACCGGCCGTCTCGCCTCCTCACCAACCGGCGGGGGCACGCTCTAGGCTTAGAACTCGAAGCTCAGCGAAGCTGAGTGCTCACCCGCCGGTGGGCTCGGGCACAGCATGCCTCACGACAACGCCGTACGAGACCCATTAGCGGAGCAAGGACGGAACTGTGTCCATGAAGCGCTCCGCGAGGATTGGGATGAGGTAGCCCGCGAAGAGGAGAAGTCCCGTGAACAGGTGGAGCTGGACGTTCTTGCCCATGCCGGAGAACATCAGGGCGTAGGGGTCCTCGTAGTCCCGGCGCAGAGCACGCGTCACCTTCACCGCGATCGGGATGGTCGCCAGGGCGATGATCGTGGGCCTTGGAAGGACCCCCAAGACGGCTCCGACTGCTATCAGTCCGTAGGTGAGCGCGATAGCGCCGACGTAGCCGGCGATAACCGCGTCCTTCGACAGTCGTACCGGAATCGTGCGCTTGCCCGCGGCCGCATCCCCCGCTCGGTCGGGGATCTCGTTCACGTAGAGGACCAGAGCGATCAGGATCGCGACCGGGATGGATACGTAGATCGCCTCCAAGCTGATCCTCTGCGCCTGCACGAAGTAGGAGCCGAGGACCATTACCGGCCCGAAGCCGAGCGCAACCGCTATCTCCCCGACACCTCTATGAACGAGCCGCAGGGGAGGCGCCGTGTACGCGATGCTTATCGCCACGCCGATCACACCGATCCAGAACAAGGGCCAGAACCCTCGCTGAACCGCCAGATACAGACCTATGCCGACGCCGGCCAGGTAGAACCCCGCGGAGATGAGCACGAGAGTCCTCAGCTTCACGAGGCCGTAGTGGACGACACGCGAGCCACCGCTGAACTGCGTCGGCGTTGTGTTCGCGGCGTCCGCCCCGCTCATCGTGTCGAAGACGTCGTTGGACACGTTCAGCCCGAGGTGGACGAAAGCCCCGCCCAGGAAGGTCAGGAACGCGAGCCACATGCTCCAATCCCCCTGGTAAGCGGCGACCGCCACCCCGAGGATCACCGGAACGAGTGTCGCCGTCAGGAAAGGCGCGCGAAGGGTCCTGAGCGCGAGCCATCCGAAAGACAGGCGGGGGCGCACTGGACGACCCCTCTCACGTCCGAGCTTCTCCATGTACTCGTGGGCCTGAGGGACCGTCAGCTCCGAGTATTGGAAGAACGGCACCTTGGTCTCGTCCCACGAGTGCGAGCGCGTCGGGTGGAGGGCGAGGCGACCTCCCTCGCGCTCGAGCCTGCCCCACATCTGGACGTATCGCCGCTCGTCGTATCCCGAGTCGAGAGGCCTGACGTGGCTGACGATGACGTTGACCTCCGCTCCTTCCGGAGGAGTGACCTCTGCCCCCGCGGGCGACTCGAGAAGGACCACCCCGCGCGCGACATCGACCTTGAAGCCGATGGCCACGCTGAGGGGATATCCGTCGGCATCGGTGAAGACGAGCACCGCGTGCTCGAAGCTCGCCTCCAGGTCTCCGAGGACGCTCTGGTCGACGGCCATCACACCACCCCCGTCAATTCGTGGATCGAGGGCGCGGTGTCGGTTCGACCCTCGGGCCAGACGAGGACCCGGCGCGGCGTTACCTCTATGAGCGACCGCTCCCAGAAGAGCGGCAGCGCAACGCGCTTCGCGTAGAACGCCTTGACGATCGGCTCCTTCTCGATCCACAACGCCAGGATCCGCAGCCAGGTCGTGTGCAGGTCGTCCTCGACCACGACGGCGTCGCCCTGCACGGTCACGGCGTGGGACAGAGGCTCGCCGTGAGTCGCGGTCAGGTCCGTGATCGCCACGGAAACCTTTGGGTTCGCCTTGACGTGGGTGAGCTTCTTCGAGAAAAGGACGCTCGAGTGCAGGTAGATCTTCTCGCCGTCGTAAAGAGGGATCATCGGGTGAGTGATCGGTCTGCCGTTCGCGTCGAGCACGGTGAACTCGGAGACCAGCGCCCTTGCAAGGGCGTCCTCCGCGGGCTGGGGCAGGGCTCCCATGAATCCTCCTGAGCTTGGGTTGATCGCGCGCAGAGACTAGCGCCGGGCGAGGTCCCGCGTCAGAGACCTTTCGGGGTAAATGTGGCCGGACCCTATAATCGGGCAACGCTCCTAAGGGGGATCCATGAGAGCCCGAAGCACACTCGTCATCGTCAGTCTCGTCGCGCTCGGTCTCGGGGCCACGGCGACCTCGGCCCGTGCGTCCTTCCACTTCATGAAGGTTCGGGAGGTGTATGCGGGATCGCTTCTGGAGGCCAAGGCGGACTTCGTCGAGCTCCAGATGTACTCGGTGGGCCAGACGGTTGTGTCCGGCAAGAAGCTGACGCTCTACGACCAGGCGGGAAAATCCAGGGTCTGCACGATCCCCCAGAACGTCGCGAACGGGGCCAACCAGGAGACGATCCTGTTCGCGACCATGGAGGCGCAGACGGCATTTGGCGTGAACCCAGACTTCCTCATCCCGGACTTCCTGTCCGGCGCGGGAGGAGCGGTGTGTTTCGAGAGCCCCGACTGCGTGTCGTGGGGGTCCTTCTCGGGAACCACGACCTCTCCGGCCGGTACGCCGAAGGCCGGAGGCATAACGGTCGGTGAGTCCATCGATCGAAGAACGAACATCTCCGGTGACCCCAGCATGCTCGAGGCCGCCGACGACACCGACAACTCAGCGAACGACTTCGAGGGCGAGGCCCCAAGCCCCAACCCAAACGGTCCGCTCACTCTCGGCACGGCGACGTGCACGGCAGCAGGAGGTGGGGGCACCGACACCGACGAGCCCTCGAGCAAGATCACCGCGCCGAAGCACCGGACGGCGATAACGACCAACGACTCGACGGACTTCCAGGGCACCGCCAAGGATCAGGGCGGCGAGGTGGCCAGGGTCGACATCGCCCTGCGCCAGAAGATCAGTGGCGGCTGCAAGTGGTGGAAAGGGAACAAGTTCGTTCGGGGCGCTTGCGCACAGAAGGTCTTCGTGGCGGCCGATGGGACAAAGAAGTGGTCCTACGACCTTCCGAGGGCGCTGAAGACAACCGGTGACAAGATAAGGAACTACATCCTCTATTCGCGAGCCACCGACGTGGCCGGCAACGTCGAGTCCGAGTTCCTCCCGGGCGCGAACAAGTCCAAGTTCGAGGTCTTCAAGCCTCCGATCGTCTGCGCTCCGCAGCCCTGCTGACGGCCCATCGCGAGTGGCGAAGCCGGAGGCGTTGGACGAGGAACAGGTCCGGCAGCGGCTGACGGGCCTGTCCGGCTGGAAGCTCGGCGAGGGCGAGATATACAAATGGTTCAAGTTCGACGGATACCCCTCGGCCGTGGCGTTCCTGCAGCGAACCGTGGAGCCGGCCGAGAGGATGCACCACCACCCCGACGTCGAGGTTCACGAGCGGCGGGTCCGGGTAGCTCTCCACACGTGGATCGCGGAGGCGATCACCGAGAGGGACTTCGCACTCGCGGAGGAGATCGAACGTATCGCTGGCGATTGACCCGCTCGGCGGCGATACTGCCCGAGGCCATCCGAGGCCCGAGAAGAGAAGCCATGGCGGTGGGATCAAGATGCTACGGGGGTTGGCTCGCGTGCTCGCTTACTGGCGGGCGGAGCGGCGAACGATCGTCCAGGGCTTCGTCGCGCTGCTCATCTCCGGCCTCGGGAGCCTCGTCGCCGGCATCGCTCTCGGCGCTATAACCGGGACGCTCGAGGCCCTCCCGGGCCTGATGGTCATGGTCCCGGCCGCCATCGGCATGCGGGGGAACATCTTCGGCGCGCTGGCATCCCGGCTCGGGACGAGCATCCACGCCGGCCTTTACAAGCCGACCAGGGAGCGCGGCGGCGTCCTTTACCAGAACATCTACGCGGTCACGGTCCTGACCCTCCTTATATCGCTGGTTCTGGGCGTTCTGGCCGAGACGTTCTCCGAAGCGTTCGGCGTCGAGAGCATCTCGATGATCGACTTCGTCGTCATCTCGATGCTGGGGGGCGTCCTGTCCAGCGTCGTCGTGGGTGCCTTCACCGTCGTGCTGTCACAGACTGCCTACAAGCGCGGCTGGGACCTGGACAGCGTGGCGGCTCCCCTCGTAACAGCCGCCGGAGACATGGTCACGCTCCCCACGCTGTTCCTCGCCACGTACCTGGTCGGGATCCGCTGGGTAACACCGTCGATCGCGCTTCTGGCCCTCGTGGTGACGATCGTCTTCACAGTGCGGAGCCTGATGACAGACCTTGCGCTGACCAAGCGCGTTCTCCGGGAGAGCATCCCGGTGCTAGCGATCGCGGGTGGCGTCGACATCATCGCGGGGCTCTTCGTCGAAGCGCGGCTCGACCGGTTCCTCGTGTTCCCCGCGCTGCTCGTCCTCATACCGCCCTTCCTCGAGAACGCCGGCGCGCTCGGCGGGATGCTTTCCTCCCGGCTCGCGTCGAAGCTGCACCTGGGAGCGCTGTCACCGCGCGGACGTCCCGAGGCCGCAGCGGTCCTGGACGCCACGATCATCGCGCTGTTCGCGATCGTGACTTTCCTTCTGACCGGGATCGCCGCGGACCTGGCCGCGGCCATGGTGGGGCTAGCAAGCCCCGGACCGTGGCAGGTGATCGGCGTAAGCATGCTCGCGGGCCTGATCGCCACGGCCGCCGCGATCGTCGTTGCCTACTACGCGGCCATAGCCACCTACCGCCTGGGCATGGATCCCGACAACCACGGGATCCCGATCATCACCTCCTCGCTGGACTTCATCGGCGTCATCGCGCTGATCATCGCGTTGACCGCAGTGGGGCTCGGCTCGTGACCGCCATGGCCGCTGTGGGATACTCGGGATAGGCCGATGGCCGAAGAACGACCACGAAACGTCAAGGACCTCCTCGCAGAGGCCAAGGACACCTCCGAGATCATGGTGGACTTGGCCTACGCCGCGCTGTTCTTCGGGAGCGAGGATCTCGCCGACGAGGTCACCCGGCTCGAGGACGTCATGAACGCGTACCTCCGCGACCTGAGGAGGATCTCGATGCTGGCCGCGCGAAGCCCCGAGGACGCCGAGGCCATGGGCGGCGTGCTCCACATCGCCGGGTCGATCGAGCAGATCGGCGACGCCGCGGCCGACATAGCGAGAGTGGTGACGGCGGAGCTCGGCATCCCCGAGGCGCTGAGGCCCGACCTGCGCCACGCCGACGAGATCGTCGGCCGGGTGCGTGTCCGCGAGGGCGCGGAGTGCGTCGGAAACACCTTGAAAGAGCTGACCCTTCCGAGCGAGACCGGGATGTGGCTGATCGCCATCCGCCGGGGGGACGAGTGGGAGTTCGACCCCGGGGCCGACTCGGTGATCTCTCAAGGTGATGTCCTTCTGTATCAGGGGCCGGAGGAAGGCGTGAACCTGATCCGCGAGAAAGCCGGCGCGCCGGCTCTTCCATTGCCGCCCGACACCGATCACCCCCCGCTGTCGGAGCTCGACCGGGCCGTCGACATCCTCGTCGAGATGAAAAACTCGGCAGAGGTGGCCGTCGGCCTCGCCTACTCAGCCCTGTTGTTCCGCGAGCCCGCTCTCGCCGCTGAGGTCGCGACGCTCGAGACCAGGTCCGACGCGTTGCAGGACCAGCTCGAGTCATGGGTACTGCGCGCGGCGCCGGAGGCGCGAAACCCCGACGACCTCAGAGGATTGCTCAGGCTCGCGACCGCGTCCGAGGCGATCTTCGACGCGGCCCGCTCGATGACGAGGCTGGTCGAGGAGGGCGAGGAGCTGCATCCGGTGGTGGCCGAGGCGCTGTCCTCATCCGAGGAGGTGGCCACCGAGGTCGTGGTCGAGCCCGGATCGCACTCCGACGGCGCCAACCTGAAGGACCTCTCGCTCGAGACCGAGACCGGGATGCTCGTACTTGCCGTCCAGCGAGGCCGCCGATGGATCTACCGCCCCCGCCCCCGTTTCGAGCTACAGGCCGGCGACAGGGTGATCTCGATCGGGCCGGAGGAAGGCATCGGGGAGCTCGAGGCGCTCGTCCACGCGCCGACCGCCCAGCCCGCCCCCACCGCCTGAGCTCGCCAGCGGTCCACCAACACTCGGAGTAGAGTCGTGTTTGCTCGGGCCTCCAGCCCGCCCTAGGGAGGTACCACATGTGTTCGCCCGCAAGACTCCTC
>JBOGVX010000204.1:0-17084 GCA_050693165.1 Actinomycetota bacterium
TCCTTAGGGCTCTTGTGCTTAGCGGATTGATTGTTAGTGTCTCGACTCTCGTAGCGAACGCGACGGTTCCTGTGAGCCTATCTGGGGAAGCGGGCGCGTTCACCTTGGTCGGCGCCGGCTTGGAAGTGTCGGTTACCGAAGGGTCTCAGATCGGGATGGGCGTGCGCATTGGGGACAGTTGCCGCACCGTTGGGCCGATCGCTGTCGGCTATCGCTTTGATTCTTCCACGACAGCGGCGACGGTGACGTGGTCCTTTAACGAAGAATGCGAGGCGATCGTTACTAGTATCACTACGACTTCGAGCGGGCCAGCATTTGAGGGTGTCGGAGGGGAACAGATTTGCAGGGCGATGTATTGCCTTCTTCCGCACGGAGTTCAGCAAGATCTGGTTGAGAATCGGTACGAGATGTTTGCGCGGTCGACGATCCTAGCCCCAGGCGAGCAAGAAGTGAGCAGCGCAGAGGCCACCGCCCAGTACGTGATTCGGACCCTCGACGATGGGACGCAGGAAATCGAGGGAATTAACTACTGGAACTCGTGTCATGTGCCCGACTCGCAGCCTACGGTTACGAATAAGGGTTGCGGTGGAGGTCCAGGCGACGGCCAAGAGGTAGGGCCGCAGGACGGGAGCTTGGAGGACCGGTTCGGCGCGGATGTCATCGGTGAGTTCACGTACCAGGACGTGGTAACGAGGCTGCGAGCCACAACGTATACGCAAACTGCGGAAATATGGGATGTGGCTGGGCCCGAGCCCGGAGCCCCTCTATGCAGGGTCGATGGACTGTTCCCCATAGGATTTGATGATCCCTGTACTGGTCAGGCTCGCATTGAAATCTAGGGACTTCGTGCGAGCTTGTCTGCTTGTTCTAGTTATGGGGTTAGTACCCTCCGTTGCGCTCGCTGATGAGGCTTCCTCCTGTCGGCATTCGCTCGAATTCGACTATGGGACGGATGTGGTGACGGTGAGCGCCTCGGTTGACCTGGGCTGTCGCGATCCTGAGTTCCCAGGTGTGCGAATCGAGGCCATTCTCGATCGCTGCCCCGCGCTGGTCGAGCCCTGTGCGACTCTGACTGAGGTCGAGGAGTGTCCAGGTCTCAGCTGTGACGTGGTTCTGGAGTTTGATAGGCCGATGGTTGAGCGTTCTGAGTATTCGCCACGGATGCGATGGGAGGCTACGTTTGGACCGGAGCAACATGGGGGCGTTACGCTTGACCCTTCCAATTGCTCGGCCGTAGTCCTACGAGTCGGCTGCGACAATCTTGAAACCTTGAGCACCTAATGCCCCGCTACCCGTCAGGGTTCAGTGTGGAGGAGTATGAGGAACTCCGCCGGATCGTGACCCAACGAGGGGAGCAGGGTCCCTTCGACGCTAATGACATTCTCGGTGCCTACATTGACCACGGGCGTGAGAGCCGGGCTGGGACGACGCGTGGCTACAACACTCATCCTGTGAACGCCGGGAGCGTGGCTCAGATCCTCACGGATTGGGAGGAATCTGGATTGCTCCGCCCATTGAGCGGCAACCCACCCCGCTGGGAACTGGTCCAGGACTAAGCAGCGCCGCCAGTTCTTCGTCAGGCGGTCGATGATCTGGTCCAAAAGAGTCTCACGAGCGCCAGGGTGCGAGTCTCCAGTCGACGCTCGAATGGTCGTTTGTGCTTTTCGGCCCTCCGACACGAGCCTTATCTCCGCGGATCCACTCTGCCCCTGCGAAACCGACACGCTATGGTCAGCGTGATGGCGTTCCCCGTCCTCCATGCGTACCCGAGGGTGGAGCCATGAGGGAGAAGCTCGATCGCCGGCTCGTCGCTGTGATGTTCACGGACATGGCCGGGTATACGGCGTTGATGCAGGCCGACGAGCGCCTCGCCCTGGACAAGCGCGACCTGTATATGAGGGCGCTCGAGACCCATCACGATGCCTTCGGCGGGAGGATCGTCCAGCGGCTCGGGGACGGCAGCATGAGCATGTTCCCGAGCTCGCAAGCCTCGGTGCAGGCCGCTCTGGCGATCCAGCGAGAGCTCGCGGGGCAGAAGGTTCCGGTCCGCATCGGCATCCACGTGGGTGACGTGATCGTGGAGACAGAGAGGCTCACCGGCGACGCGGTGAATATCGCAGCCCGGATCGAGTCCTTCGCGGTACCCGGCGGAGTGATGTTGTCCGACGCCGCCTACGAGCAGATCAAGGACCGAGGCGACGTGGGCGTTGTGCCGTTGGGGCGGTTCAGGCTCAAGAACGTCGGACGTCCGTTCGAGCTCTACGCGGTATCCGCCGACGGGATCGTCGTGCCGGATCCGAGGACGTTGGAGGGCAAGGGTGAACGGTTCACCGTTCTCCCCAGCAACCTGCCCGTTGCGGATGCGCCCCTGCTGGGTCGCGCCGGCGATGTGGCGTCGCTCGTCGAGCTCGTCCGAGAACAGCAGGTCGTCACGATCACGGGTCCGGGTGGAACCGGGAAGACCCGGATCGTCATCGAGCTCGGCCGGCTGCTCGCGCCTGAGTTCCTGGACGGCGTGGCGTTCATCGAGCTGGCCGACGTCACCGAGCCCGAGGACTTCCTACCCGCCCTCGCGGGGGCGCTGGACGTCAAGGAGTTCGAGGGGCGAGCGCTCCGCGACGGAATCGTGTCCCTCATCGGGGACAGGAAGACGCTTCTGCTGCTCGACAACATGGAGCAGATCGTGAAGGCCGCACCGGAGGTGGCATGGCTGGCTGAGAGTTGCCCGGGTCTGCGTATCGTGACCACAAGCAGGACGCCGCTCAGGATCGCCGCCGAACGAGAGTTCCCTCTCGCCCCACTCGGGCTCCCGGAGCCGCACTCGACCGAGTCACTCCTCGAGTATCCGGCGATCGCGCTGTTCGTCGAGCGCGCCGGGACGACCAGGGGATCATTCGAGCTCACGCCCGAGAATGCCGGCGCCGTCTCGGCTATCTGCCGGCGTCTGGACGGCCTCCCGCTGGCTCTCGAGCTCGCAGCCGCTCGGCTACGGCTCCTGAGCCCGGAGTCGCTGCTCGAGCGACTCGACCATGCCCTCGACCTGCTCACCTCCGGCCCCCGGGACATCCCAGAGCGACATCGAACGCTGCGCGCAACGATCGACTGGAGCCACTCGCTTCTGACCGAGTCGGAGCAGCGTCTGTTCCGGCGGATGGCTGTCTTTGCCGGAGGGGGCACCGTCGCCGATATCGAGGCCGTCTGTGCCGACCCCGGAGAGTCGATCCTCGACGAGCTGGAGTCCCTCGTCGACAAGGCTCTCGTGCAGGCTGATGGACGGCGTGACCGGCTCCGGATGCTGCAAACGATCGCAGCGCATGCCGGCGAGCAACTCGATCTCGCGAGCGAGAGGGACGAGGTCTCGCTGAGGCACGCTCGTCACTACGCGCTGCGGGCAAGAGAGATCCGCGACGGGATCGAGGGTTCCGATCAGGTCCGGTCGATCGAGCGCGGCATCAGGGAGGACGCCAACCTCCAGGCTGCGCTCGACACGCTCCTTGCGGCGGCGCGAGACGCCGACGCAGCGGCCTGTGAAGTGGGTCGCCAGCTGAGCGGTGACCTGTGGATGTACTGGCACATCCGCGGTAAGAACGTCACCGCCAGTGAGTACGCCGGAGCCTTCCTGGAGGCCGACACCGCAGGCACGCCCACCGTGGGGCGGGCCGGCGCGCTCATCACTGCGGGACTGATGTCGGACGTGCTCGGTCAGACCGAGCGAGCGAAAGACGAGTGGGGCGAGGCACTCCGCATCGCCGAAGAGCTGGAGGCCGATCGCGAGATCTGCATCGCCGGGTTCTGCTACGGCCTCGGTCTGCTCGGCATCGACCTTGAAGCCGGACTCGGTCTGACGAAGGAGAGCGTCGAGAGAAGCGGCGCCATCGGCTTCACCTGGGCCGAGGCATTCGGCTCGACCCTCGACGGCATCCTCAACGCGGTGGCGGGCAACCTCGACACGGCGCACGAGGCGTACTCACACGCGCTCGAGATCCAGCAGCGGATCGGGGACCGGGAAGGCGCCGGCCTGTCCCTTGGCGGTCTCGCCGCACTGGCAGCCGGTCGCGGTGACCTGTCGGGCGCCCTGGACCTCTACCGGCAGTCTCTCTCTGCCTTCGAGGCGATCGGTGACCGAGCCGAGGAAGCCCGGATCCTCTCCGAGATGGCCTGGGCGCAGCTCCGGCATGAGGACCCTGCGCTGGCGCGCCAGTACTTCCTCGACTCGGTGCAGGCCTACACGGACGTTGCGAGCATCCGTGGCGTCGGACTCTCGCTGATCGGGCTCGCGTCCACCGAGGCGGTCGAGCATCGGCCTGAGAAAGCCGTGCAGATCGCCGCCGCCGCGGAGGTCTACGCCGATCAGGAGGGCATCGTCAACGTCTACTCTGATGAGAAGCCGGGCCGCGAGTTCGTCGACCGGGCAAGAGCGGCGCTCTCGGCCCAAGACGTCGCCCGTGCCACCGAGGTGGGTCGCGGGCTCACGATCAAGGAAGCAATCGACCTGGCGAAAACCCCTGAAACCTCACGGCCGTAGCAGGGGCATCATGTCGAGCTACCTCGACGAGAGACAGGAGGTAAGGATGATGAAGGTGGAGAGGCACATCGGTGGCAAAAGTCCCGGCAGAGGTCTTCAGTTTCGTGGCGGACATTCGGAACGATCCGTCCTGGCACACCGACGTCTTGGAGGTGCGCTCCTCTACCGACGACGTTCGCGTGGGTACGGTGTTCGACGTCAAGGTCAAGCCCTCGATGGGTGTTTCCGAGGGCACGATGACGGTAACGCGACTTGAGCCGGGGAAGCTCGTTGAGTTTCAGGGCCGGATGGGCAAGATGGCCCCAACGGTTACCCTCGTCTGCGAGCAGGACGCTCAGGGGACTCGCGTCACTCGACGCATCGAGCTGGAGCCTCCCGGGCTGATGCGGGTGATGACCCCGCTCATCAAGCGCATGATCGGCAAGTCCAACGAAGGGTTCCTCGCCAACCTGAAACGGGTGCTCGAGGGTTCGGCCGGATAGGCCAGCTCCCACCATCAGCCCCTCTCATTTGTTTCTCATCCGGCCGTTCTAGGCTTGCTACGTGCGGGTCCTGGTGGTCGAGGACGAGGTCAAGATGGCCGGCCTGCTCAAGCGGGGCCTGGAGGAGGAGGGCTACGCCGTGGACACGGCCGCGAACGGCTCCGAGGCTCTGTGGCTGGGCGCCGAGACCCCCTACGACGCAGTGGTTCTCGACATCATGCTGCCCGACCTCGACGGCTTTGAGGTGTGCCGGCGGCTGCGCGAGGCCGGGAGATGGAGTCCGGTGCTGATGCTGACCGCGCGTGACGTCGTGAGTGACCGCGTATCAGGCCTCGATGCCGGCGCGGACGACTACCTCACCAAGCCGTTCTCGTTTGCCGAGCTGCTGGCGCGCCTCCGAGCGCTGATCCGACGCGGCGCTCAGGAACGGCCGCCGGTTCTCACGAGCGGGGATCTGATGCTCGACCCTTCCACCAAACGGGTGGCCCGCGGAGACAAGGGCATCGAGCTGACGGCGAAGGAGTTCGCGCTGCTCGAGTTCTTCATGAGGCACCCGGGGGAGGTTCTGAGCCGGACCAGGCTGATCGAGCACGTCTGGGACTTCGCCTACGACGGAGACTCGAACGTCGTGGACGTCTACGTGCGGTACCTTCGCGAGAAGATCGATCGTCCTTTCGAACGCGACTCGATCGATACGGTTCGGGGTAGCGGCTACAGACTGAGAGAGGAGCCCGGCGGATGACCCTGCCGATCCGAGCACGGCTCGCTCTCTTCTCGGGAGTTCTCATGGCACTCCTGCTGCTCGGTGTGGGCAGCTTCCTTTACGTGAGGCTCGAGGCGGACCTGGTCGACGCCGTCGACGAGGCACTCCAGACGCGCTCGGCGGCGATAGTCGACGAGTTGACAAGTGGATCCGTTGCGCTCGACTCGCATGCGTCGGGCGATGAGCAACTCGCCGCCTTGCTCGACCGAGATGGAGGCGTGCTCGGATCAGCTGGAGGATTCTCGGTGCCGGAGCTGGCCGGCGGACCCGGGCCACGCTTCCTGGATTCGGACGTCCGGTCGGATGACGGCGAGACTCTTCCCGCACGACTCCTCCTCGCACCGGCAGACGGCGAACGGATCGTGCTGGTAGGCACATCGCTAGAAGATCAACACGAAGCTCTCGCGAGCCTCCTGGCCCTGCTGCTCCTTGGCGGTCCCGTCGCTGTGGTGCTCGCCAGCGGAGTGGGGTGGTTGATCGCTAGACGCGCCCTTCGGCCCGTCGAACGGATGCGGCTCGAGGCAGAAGCCGTTTCGGCTTCGGAACCCGGGCGCCGCCTTCCCGTCCCGGCCACGCGGGACGAGCTGAGCCGACTCGGAGACAGCCTGAACAGCATGCTCGCCCGGCTGGAAGACGCTGCCAAGCGGGAGCGTCGGTTCCTGGACGACGCGGCACATGAGCTCCGGACGCCTCTGGCCAACTTGAAAGCCGAGCTCGAGCTGGCCTTGCGAAAAGCCAGGACGCCCGAAGAGCTCACGGGATCCATGGAGAGTGCGAAAGAGGAGACGGAGCGACTGGTAAGGCTGGCGGAGGATCTCCTGGTGCTCTCGCGTGGCGGTGGAGGTCGGCTTCCGATCAGACGGGAAGAGGTCGACGTCGCCGGGCTGCTGAACGAGACGGTGGCGGCATTCTCCGCTCGTGCCTCCGAGAGCGGCGTCTCGCTCTCCGGACCGTCGCGGGACCCGATCCATGCGCGCATGGACGAAACGCGTATGCAGCAGGCCGTCGGCAATCTCATCGAGAACTCGCTCAGGCATACGTCGTCCGGAGGAGCGGTGACCGTGGAGTTCGAGAAGAACGACAACGAGCTTTCGATCGAGGTTCGCGACACGGGGAAGGGATTCGAGCCCGCGTTCCTCTCAACCGCTTTCGAGCCCTTCAGTCGCGAGGATCCGGGCCGATCGCGGACTGACGGTGGGACCGGGCTGGGTCTAACCATCGTCAGGGCCATAGTGGAGGCTCACGGTGGCAGCGCGGAGGCTCGAAACTTGTCCGAGGGAGGAGCCGCAGTGACCCTTCGCTTCCCGGATCGAGAGCTCATCTCGGGTTCACGGTCCTCTCATGAACCCGAGGTCATCCTTGCGTCTCCGCAAGGAAAGGAGGATGCATGACCACCAAGAGGACACGGTTCATCGTGGCAGGAATACTGGCAGCCGCCCTGATCGGTGGGGGAGCGGCCATCGCCGTCGGGGCGGCCGGCGACGACGATCAGCCCCTGACCGGGTCGAACCTGGACAAGGCCATGGCCGCGGCGCTCGAGCACACTGGGGGCGGCACTGTGATCGAGACCGAGGTTGGGGACGACGGCGCGGCTTACGGCGTCGAGATCCGCCTGGACGACGGCAGCGTCGTGGAGGTCAATCTCGATGACAGCTTCAACGTGACGGGCGACGAGGCTGACGACGACGGCCCGAACGATCAGGACGGAGGGGCCGACGACTGAAAGTTAGGCCCAGGGGATCAGCGGGTGGCGATCCACTGCCACCCGCTTTTTCATATTCCTCTCATCCTCCGACGCGCATCCTTGCGCGGACCGAAGGAGGCAAGAGGTGGACACAAGGAAGGAACCGGAGAGCCTTGCTGGGCAGTACCCTCAGCGGGATGGAGCGAGCGGTATGAAGAAGTCGGCGAGCGCCAGGGCGCCCGCGCTCCTCGCCTGGACAGTTATGGTGTCCTTGCTGACCGGGTGTGGAGGTCCCGACCGCTCCGCGGATCTCCCACCGGTTCCGCCGCGGAATCCCGCGCGCCTTATCGAGGACGAGCCGTACAGCCCCGAGATCGACGCGGCGAACTTCGTCCACCGGATCGACAACCCCTACTTCCCTCTGATACCCGGCACAACCCGCCTGTACATCGGCGAGTCTGACGGAGAGCAGGAGACCGAGAAGTTCGTCGTCACCGACCGGACGAAGACGATCCTCGGTATCAGCACGACGGTCGTGCGCGACCAGGTTTTCGTGAACGGCGAGCTGGCCGAGGACACGTTCGACTGGTTCGCACAGGACCGGTTCGGCAACGTCTGGTATTTCGGCGAGTCGTCACGCGACATCGAGGGCGGGAAGGTCGTCAGCACCGCCGGCTCGTGGGAGGCCGGGGTGGACGGGGCGCAGCCCGGGATCGTGATGCTCGCGGAGCCCGAGGTCGACGATGCCTACAGGCAGGAGTTCTACGAGGGAGAGGCCGAGGATGTGGCCAAGATCGTCGCTCTCGACGAGACGATCGACGTGCCCTTCGGCACCTTCAGCAGCGTCCTCGTGACAGAGGATCGCAACCCACTGGAGCCGGGGATCCTCGAGCGCAAGTACTACGCGCCGGGCGTCGGGGTCGTCTCGGAGGAACTCATCGAGGGCGCGCAGGGCTTCCTCGAGCTGGTGGACGTTCGCAAGGACTAGGCACGAGCAGGAACCCGGAGCCTCCACGCCGAACACTTCAACGTCCGCGACTTCCAGGAGGCTCGCCCGTGAGGATCCGACGCCACGTCCTGACCACGGCTCTTTCGGTGGCCGCCGCATTCGCCGCGCTGCCTCTGCCGGCTGCCGTGTCGGATCCGGCGCCGGTCGAGCCCGCGTTCGGCCCGCTGAGCAGCCCCATCCGGCCGGGTTCATCGATGGGCGGCTGCACCTACAACTACATCTTCTACGAGCTCGTCTATCCGACCCCCGAGGTTCCCAACCCGATCCCCGATGTGTTCATCGGGACGGCCGGGCACTGCACGGATGAGCCGGGGGAGAGGGTCGAGCTCCCCGGGCTCGGCGAGATCGGAACGGTGGTCTACGACTCGGACGTGGTCGACAGCAACGTGGACTTCTCGTTGATCGAGCTCGATCCCGAGCGTGTCGGCCAGACGAACCCCCAGATGCGCGGATTCGAGGGGCCGAAGGGCGTCGCGACACCGGCGATGCTCGCGCTGGGCGACCGCGTCGACATCTACGGGTACGGCATCGGCGTGGGAAGCCTCGAGCAGACCCGGCCGAGGTTCGGATTCCTGACCGACTGGACCGACAACGAGTACGTCGCTGACATGCCCGCCGTCAACGGTGACAGTGGGGCGCCCCTGTTGCACGACGAATCCGGATTCGCGCTCGGAGTGATCAGCCGTTATGGGATCGACCAGGTGCCTCCCAGCACGGACGTGGGTCCGCTGGTCGACTGGGTGCTCCGTGAGGTACGCGCCGCCGGATTCGACGTCACGCTCGCAACGATCGACTGAGGAGGGGCACGGATGAGCCGTCCGTTGACCTGGACACTGACGGTTCTGCTCATGGTCTCTGGGGCCTGTAGCCCGGACCGGCGCCCCGAGGGGCCCTCGGCCTCGCTCGTCAATCCGGCGGCAATCGAAGACGGCCCGTACGCACCCGTCATCGACCCCGCCGACTTCGTCGACGTTATCGACAATCCGTACATGCCCCTGACTCCGGGGACCGTTCTCACGTATATGGGTTTCTCGGACCGAGGGAAGCAGATGGAAAACCTGGTCGTCACGTACGACACGAAAGAGATTCTCGGCGTGACGACGACTGTGATCCGCGACCAGGTCGAGACGAAGGGGGTACTCACGAAGGACACGTTCCGCTGGTTCGCACAGGACCGATCCGGCAACGTCTGGTACTTCGGGCAGGACTCGCGCGAGATCGAGCACGACAGGGTGGCGAGCAGGTCCGGCTCGTGGGAAGCGAGCGTCGACGGCGCGCAGCCCGGGATCGTCATGCCCGGCCATCCTCAGGTCGGCGATCTCTATCGCCAGGAGTTCTCCCCGGGCGAAGCAGAGGCCATCGGGAAGGTGTTGCGTCTCGACGCGTCCGTTACGGTGCCTCACGGCTCCTTCCACGGGGTGCTCGTCACGGAGGATCGAAACCCGCTCGAGCCCAATCTCGTCGAGAACAAGCTCTATGCGCGCGGGGTGGGAGTCCTGAAGAAGAAGCGCATGGTCCAAGGAGGCGAGGAGACGCTGGAGCTCGTCGGGGTAGGTCACATGGATCCACCGGAGTTCGGTTCAATCGGGGAGGCGGTCACGTTCATCCAGAGCAGGATGCACCTGCCGATCGTCCTGCCCGCGAAGCTGCCACGGGATGCTCACCTGTCGATCTACAACCTGGTCGATGTATCGCGTTTCGAGGGACGAGCGAGAGCGCATCTCCGCATCGACTTCGGTGTACGGGGGTATCTCTACATCAACTACGGCGTGACGGGCTTCGACGGCTGTGGGGGGGACACGGCGGTAGAGGTGGATGTGCTCGGGCAGCGCGGTCTGCTCCTGGAGCATATGAGCGGCGGAGCCACGATCATCTGGCCCGTGCCGGAAGGAAGCCTCGAGGGGCGGTACGGTCTCGACAGCCACACGCTTCCGGGCGAGCGACTTCTGAGGATGGCGAGGTCTATGGAGCGGGCTCGAGCCG
This sequence comes from Actinomycetota bacterium, assembly GCA_050693165.1. GTDB lineage: Bacteria > Actinomycetota > UBA4738 > UBA4738 > CALAEC01 > CAZKFH01. The sequence continues at coordinate 10,447 of JBOGVX010000204.1, forward strand.
AAACGAAGAAAGAGGCCTTCCCGGGTTGCTGAAGCTCCTAAGACTCGGGTAGGCCAGCCGCGAGCGCCGAGACCACCTGCTCCTCTAGCCAGCCGAGGTAGAGGTACACGGCGTACAACGGGGCACGGGAGTCGTCCTCGGGAATCCCCTCTTCGTATAGATCCTCGGTGACGTCGAGGCGTGTGCCGAGCACCAGCCGAAGATCGTTCAGGGCCGTGAGCCACGCAGAGATCTGCTCCTCGTCGAGGTCCTTTGCCTCTATCGTCTCCTCCATCACCTCCAGCGATCGCCGGCGGCGGGAGTCGAGCTCGCCCCCGACCAGCTCGCGGTACTCCGCTTCCATCTTCGGGTCGTCGGGGTGGGCTGGTGGAGTGAGCCTCCTGAGGCTCGGATCGTTCGAGCCGAGGAGCCCGAGCAGCTGTCGCGGCAGAGCCCGGAGAACCTCGCGCTCGTCCGAGCTGAGCTGGAGGCGGTAGCGCCCGTCCTTCTTCTTCTCGATCGGGAAGCGAGGTCTCGCCATCAGTCCTGCTGCATGGTCGCCCACAGCCCATGAGCGTGAAGGCGCGCGGTGTCCGCCTCGGCACGTTCGCGCGATCCGCTCGACACCACGGCTTTCCCCTCGTTGTGGACCTGAAGCATCAGTCGCTCGGCCTTCGGTCTCGGGTACCCGAACAGCTTCTGGAACACGTACGTCACGTAAGACATCAGGTTGATCGGGTCGTTCCACACGATGACGATCCAGATCCGGTCGGGCTCGATCTTGTCCTCGCCGGACGGTCGGTCGACCTCGACGGGAGCGGTTGTTGGAGCGCCCACGCCTCGATGTTAGAGCGTGATGCGGTAGACCTGGCCGGACAGCGAGAGGACGTACAGCTCCCCCGCGGCGTCTTCCCCAAAGGCAGAGATGTTCGCCACGGAAAGCCCCAGAGGAACCTCCTCGAATCCGCCGTCGACCGGCACCAGCGCTCTCACCTGAGGGTTGTAGAAGTCCCCGAAAACATACGCACCCTGCAGCGCTGGGATCAGCGACCCCCGGTAGACGTACCCACCGATGACGGACGCGCCGAGCTCTCCGCCGTACTCGTGTACGGGGGGGACCACGTCCTCCGGCAACGGCTGCTCGTACACCAGCGTTCCTTCGTAGCCGTCCCACCCGTAGTTATCCCCGCCGGTCGAGGTCGTCTGACGGTCGATCTCCTCGCGCTGGCTCTGGCCAACATCGCCGATCCAGAGATCGCCGTTCGACCTGTCGAACGAGAACCTCCAGGGGTTTCGAAGCCCGTATGCCCAGATCTCCGGCCTCGCATCGTCACGGCCTACGAATGGATTGTTCGAGGGGATGCCGTAGGGAGTTCCACCCGTCGGCACCGGGTCTATCCGCAGGATCTTGCCGAGGAGCGAGTCCAGGTTCTGCGCGTTGTCGGCGGGATCACCGGCACTGCCGCCGTCGCCGAGGCCCACGTAGAGGAACCCGTCCGGTCCGAACGTCAACTGGCCGCCGTTGTGGTTGGCGAACGGCTGATCGATCACCAGGACGTCCCTCGCCGAGGCCTCGTCCGCTCGAGCGCCAACCATCGAGTACTCGGTGACATGCGTGTCACCGGCCAGGTCCGTGTAGTTGACGTACAGGAAGTCACCCTCGGGATCGAAGGCCAGCCCGAGCAGTCCCTGCTCGAAACCCTGAGAGACTGACGCAGCCAGGTCGAGGACCGGCCGATTGTCGACGTTTCCTCCGCGGACGGCCATGACCTGTCCGCTCTTCTGGGCGATGTAGAGCGCTTCGTCGTTCGCGCGCACCGCGAGGGCGATCGGCTCGCGCAGGGCGGCCACGCGCACCAGGCGGCCGCGGAACGTGGCGAGGTTCGGCGTGGTGACCGTAGCCGGAGTGGGACTAACGCTGGGGGAAGGCTCGGGCGACGGATCCGCATCCTCCGGCCTGCTATCGCTGCACGCGGAGGTCAGAAACGTCGCGCAAACCATGGCCAGGGCGAGCTCGCGCCTCACCGGGCCAGGATACCGGCGCCCGGATGTCTAGACGACGGCTGCGGTGCCGATCTTCAGAGACATCGAGTCCGACTGGCCGGTTAGCGGGTCGGTGACGGTCAGCGTCACCCTGTGCCCGAAGGCGTTCGGGAACTCATGCGTGATGATGCGTCCCGTACCCGTAGTGCCGTCCCCGAAGTCCCACGTGTACGTGAGGTCGTCTCCGCTCTTGATGGCCCGGCTGTCGACGTCCAGGTAGCGGTACGAGCCCGAAGCATCGAACGTGTGGGTACCACCGTTGACGTTGGGGTTCGGGTCCTCGAAGAAGGCGACCGGCGAGACGTTCGCGGCCTGGGCTCCGCCCTGGCTCGGCTGGAGCATCGTCCAGGCAGAGAGCAACGAGCAGAACTCCCACGACATCGCAAGGCCCTTGGAGTAGATGAGCCCGGTCTGGTCGGTGCTCGTGACCCTGACGAGCTCCTCGAAATTGTCCATCGGCGAGTGGTACTGGTACAGCGCGTCGGGGCCCCAGCCGAGGTCCTGGGGGTTTTCGGCACCTTGTCGCGGGCCGACATTGTCCGGGTAGGGGTTGAGCGAGGGGATCCACTTGTGGAAGTCCTCCGCGTCGGTGGTGAAGAGCTGGAGTGGCTTGGTGGTCGTCTTGAGGACGCTCTCCTGCTCGAGCGCCTCCGAGCCCATAGCGGCGGCCTCCTGCCGTGACAGGAAGACCGGAAGGATCCCGGGCTCCGCCTGCACCGAAGTGAAGGGGAGCGTGTCGTCCACGTAGTTGAAGATCTGGTTGATGAGGGTCGGCATCGAGTCGTTGAACGCCTGCATGAACGGCTTCTCGGTGGCGTTCCCGTCTGCGACGTGCAGGGCGACGTTCATCGGTATGAAGCCGGTCTTCTCGACGAGCGGGTTACGCGAGACGGCCAGCCCTCGGTACATGGCGGGGTAGTGACCGCCGCACGGGTCGTGGTTGATGTAGGAGGTGACCTGGACCTGCGGGTCCTTCGGCAGGGTGCCGTTCTGTGAGGTCTTGCTGTTCTTGGTGCCCACGTAGAACTTCGAGCCGACCCCTCCGGCCTCCTCCGCGTCCCAGGCCGCGAAGACGTAGGTCCTCGAGGGCCGGGTGCCCGTCGCGCGCCAGTAGTCGGCCAGCAGCTTGGCGGTGCGGATCATCACTCCGGTCCCGGCTGTGGAATCCCAGGCCGCGAACGGCGATCCGTCCACGCCGTCGAAGTGGCTGCCGATGATCACCAGGTCCTCCGGGTGATCGGCGCCGGGGACGATCGCGAGCCTGTTGAACGCGCGCCCGGAGTTGGTGGCGAGGGTGGCGGGTGAGCCTCCGGGAGAGGTGAACTCGTACGTCCGGAAGGTCACGCCGAAGTCGGCGAACAGCTCCGAGTAGGCCCCTTGGAACCACTCCAGGTACTCGAGCTGATGGTTGTAGATGCAATTGCTGTCGACCACGTCACCGGCGACCTGGCACTGTGGGTTCGGCTCGCCGAGGGGATCGTTGGAGGTCTGGTCGTTGGGCTGGCGGTTCGGGAGCTGATGCGAGACGAAGTGGTTGACGTTGTAGGCGTTGTACGTCTGCCAGTTGTTGAGGGTCACGAGGTCGGGGGTGGGGGACCACGGAAGCTTGGTGAGGTCGGGTATCGGCACCTCGTTATGGCCGGCGCGCCCATCGGGCAGGCCGATGGTCATCAAGCTCGCGACCGTGGCAAGGATCAGCGCTGTGCGGAAGCCTCTCAAGTTCGGGTCCTCTCTGAATGTGTGTGAGTTGAGATTCGGCGGCCCGAACCGCTTGGCCTTTGTGCACATGCACAGAGGCCCTCACCTCGGCCGCGGCGAATCTGCTCGCGATGAGGAAATCGTCCCGACCCAGGACCCCCGCGATCTGGGTAACCGCGCTGTCTCTTCTCGCGGGCGCCGCCCCCGCCACGGCCATGCAGGCCGACAGCTGGGGCGCAGCTGAGGCCGCCGCACCGGGAGATCAGCAGCTCCTCAACCTCGCGCACGTCTACAACTTCACTCCCGAGGCACCCACTCTCGACGTCGAGGGGAAGGGCACCGACCTGGAGTTCTTCACGTCGGACGTCCCCAAGCGGAACTACGAGACCGGCGAGCTGCTGGACTCGAACGGGAATCCGCTGCCGTCCGGGGCATCCCCGGTGATCGTCACGCGTGACTTCTCGATCATGGGCTCCTACGGGGGCGGCGCCTGGGTGTTCGACATATCAGATCCCGAGAACGTGCAGTTCGTGAGGAACATCACCTGCAACCAGACCCAGAACGACGTTCAGATCAAGCAGTTCGGGAGCCGGTGGATCCTCGCGCTCGCTCGCGACGGAGGAAGCAGGCCCTGCGTGGCCAAGTCCTTCGGCGCCTCGAGTGGGGCTGGGATCGCGGTCTTCGACGTGACCGACCCCTACGAGTACAAGGCGATGTACAGCTTCCGTAGCGAAGGGGGAGCCCACAACTTCACCTTCCACCCGACCAAGCCCTACGGATGGGTATCTACGGGCGATCTCCCCGGCGCGCTCAATCACATCCCGATCATCGACTTCACGGACGTCGACGCTCCGACACTCGCCGCGGACATCGATGTCGAGGGTGGCCCCCACGACCTGTCTTTCAGCGTCGATGGCCTCCGCGCCTTCGTCGCGTCCGAGAACAACTACCGGATCTACAACACGACGGACCCCAAGGCCCCAGTGCTTATCTCGAGGATCCCGAACGCCGGAACGTACGCACATGGCTACGACCCGACACCGGACCGGAAGATCGCCGTCGGGACGAACGAGAGCCTGGTGCTGGGCGGCTTCCTCGCCCCGGGGGTGTGCCCCGGCGAGGGCCTGACCTTCTATTCGATAGAGGGAACCCGAGAGCAGACACCCGTCCCGACCGGCCAGTTCTTCGCCAACGTCCAGGGCCGCGTTCCGGACAACCGGGCGTGCACGGGCCACGTCGGCAAGGTGGCGAATGACGCCCTCGTGACGGGCTGGTACATCGGCGGTGTTCGCGTCGTTGACTTCTCCGACCCCACGATGCCCGCGGAGGTCGGGGTGGCGGTCATGCCGGGAGCCGAGGTCTGGGCGGCCAAGTGGTACAAGGGGCCGTACATCTTCGCGGCCGACATGCGACGAGGGTTCGACGTCTTCCGTTGGACGGGACCGTCCGCGCCCTGGCTGTCGTAGCGGCCTAGAGCGTCGCCGAGCGGGCCAGCACCCGGACGACAGCGTCCTCGATCCGCATCGCCTGAGCCTTGTCCATCCCCTTGGACAGGATCGAGAACTCGGCCCAGACCCCCTCGCGTCGCAGGAAGACCCACCCGGAGAGCGCCGAGATGCCGGTGAGGGTGCCGGTCTTCGCTCGCACCTGTAGATGCCTCATCCGGCCCTCGAGCGTGCCCTGACCTGGCCGCGGAAGGCTCTCCCTGAACGCCTCGCCCCAGGCCTCGGCCTCGGCACCGCCGAGCAGGCGCACCAGTCCGGCGGGGGAGAGCCGGTTGTCGTAGGACAACCCCGAAGAGTCCCTGGCCCGCAGGTGAACCCCCTGCTCCGCGGCCCACTCACGCATCGCAGTGGCCCCCTTGGCGATGCTTCCCGGCACACCGAGGCGCTCGGCCCCGAGCCGCTTGCCGAGAACCTCCGCGTAGAAGTTCACGGAGTACCTGTTCGTGAACTCGAGGATGTCGAGGAGCCGGCGTGACTGCACCTGCGCGACAGGGAGCAGGCCCTCCGGAGGCTTTCCGGCGCCCGCCTTCCCGCCCACCTTGATCCCCAGCTCTTTCAGGGCATCCGACAGGGAACGTGCCGCTCGCAGCTCCGGATCGCGGATGTGTATTCCCTTCGCGATGTTGTCTTCGAACGTGAGCGCGGTGGGGAGCGCCACTTCCTCCCGCGGGAAGTAGGGCTTCCAGCCGGGCGCCCGCCAGTCGCGCTTGAAGTACCCGGTGCTTCCGTTGACGGATCCCTCGATCTGCACCACGCCCGCGGCCTGGATGGCCGCCGCGAGCTTCTGCATCTGGGCCGGGCCGGTGTCGGGATCGCCCTGCCCGAGGATCCAGAGGTCACCCGGGATGACCCCGGCAACGAGTGGGACGGACGCGGCCTGAGTGAGGATGCGCGACTCGGGACCGAGCGTGTCCAGCAGAGCCATCGACATCAGCAGCTTCTCGTTCGAGGCGGGGATGCGCTGCATGACGTCGTGCGCTCGGTAGAGGAAGCGCTTCCCCTCGCGTACGGCCACACCGAAGGGCCGTCTGCCGATCAGCTTGTCGATCTTGGCCGTCCAGGCCGGGGGCTGCGGAGCCCGGCGTACCTCCGCAGCCGGCGTCGCAGCCACGGCGGCGGGAACCGGAGCCACCCCCAGGAACGCATGTAAGGAGAGGACCAAGGGAAGGAGGGCGCGGGCTCTGAACATGAAGGACCGATGCTATCCTCGCCGACCCGTGAGACGGGCCGGTTTGCTTGCGTTTTCTCTCCTTCTCGCCGGTTGCTCAGGATCCGGCGGGCGCTGGACCCTTGCCGAGAGGGAGCCGCCCACCTCCGCGCCCCTCCAGCCTGCAGCCCCCCTTCCGCCGTTCGATCCTCACGAGGACAGGATCGTTCAGGTCGTTCGGCGGGTCAGCCCCGCCGTCGTCAACG
>JBOGVX010000205.1:0-4247 GCA_050693165.1 Actinomycetota bacterium
GCTCCAGGGTGGTCCGAGCAGTTTCGGCCTGGGCCGCCGTCAGGTCGTAGGCACAGGGGGGCGGGAACAGAGACTGGACCGCGGGAGCGTTCCCCGCGAGCGTGCCGTCCTCGTCCTGTCCGGAGAAGTACACGGGCGCGCTCTGCGAGAGCCCTTCTCCCTGCTTGCGGATCGGGGCGGTCGCCGTCGCGGCCATGACCTCCGCTCCGCGCTCCCGCATGAACTCGAGGGCGCAGTCGACAACGAGGCGGTGGCTGTCCACCCGACGCCGGTTGGTTCCCGGTCCGGTGGGGTCCATGATCTCACCGGTGTTTGTTGGGTTGGTCGTGACCGCAGTCTCAACCAGGATCCCCAGGCTGTGACGGAGACCCATCGTGTTGCGCATGATCGCGTCGTCGTGATCGCCGGCAGACTGCTGCACGTCGAAGTCGCCGAGGGCGTCCCGGCCGTACTCGTCGGCCGTGTACCCAGCCGCCTCCGAGCATGGCGCGAGATGGTCCAGCGCGAAGGACCTGGCCAGGTCGTGGATCTGCGGGTCCACGTTCAGGTTGCGCGGCCACAGATACAGAACTTCGTCGTCGTAGAGGAGCGGCGTGCCGGGCCCGTACTCGTGCAGGTCCATCGAGAGATCGGGCTTCCATTCCCGTACCACGGCCGAGATGCTCTGGGCCTCCTCCGTTCGAAGCTGAAGGTGGTCCCTGTTGATATCGGTGCCCCGCGAGTTCCCACGCGTGTTGGCGGCTCTCCCATCCGGATTCGCGGTCGGGACGAAGAGCAGCGTCTGCGTCGAGATCTGCTCGATGAGTACGGGATCGGTGGTGAATGCAAGATCACGGATGGTCTTGAGGCATGCTTCCCGGCCCGCAGGCTCGTTCCCGTGCTGCGTGCAGACGATCATGGTCGTGGGCTGCGTCTGCGACGCCTCCAACGAATGGGGTGCCGGATTGCCGACCGCTACTAGGTGGAGGGGTCGCCCAGCCGCCGTCTCCCCGATGACCGCCATGCTGACGCGGTCGGATCGCTGGTCCACCTCGGCGAGGAACGCGAGCTCCTCATCGTGTGTGGTCCACGATGCGCCGTTCCGCTGCTCGAACCCGGTCTGCGGAGGTGCTTCCTGGGCGGAGAGTGGTGCCGCCAGCACGGCGACGCCGATAGCGGTGAGAAGTAGCAGACGCAGCTTCATGCGTGACTCCTTCCGGCCGCCCGGGCCCAGCGCCTCCTGGCGACGACGGTCAGCGGCAGCAGGCCGAAGAACGGGAAGAGTCCATCGGCCGCTTGACCCGCGGGTTCCTCTCCCAGGTCTTCAGCGTCGTGGACCATCGAGTTCTCGAGGATGTAAAGGCCGGCGTACGTGAGCGAGTAGTCCTTGAGGCCGTACCGGTGGTCGTTGATCTCGGTCGGCATCCCCAGGCCGCCGCCGAGGATCCGGATCTTTCCGGCTCCGAGAGGTAGCTCTCCGACGGAGACCTGCGTACCCGAGTCGGAGCTCCCCGCGTTGTTTCCGGTGGTCCCGACGGTGTGTCCCCCGGCCGAGGTCCACGCGGGAGTGTTGACGATCGTCATGGGCGACGAGTTGTTGCCGATGCCGTACCCGATCAGCGTGAACTCGGCGAGCTGACGGCCGTTGGATCGCAGGCCCTTGAGCATCGGGCTCGAGAGGTCCGTGAAGTTCGAGTACGGCTGGTAGACCTTGATGTCCCTGATCTCACCCGAAGGGATCACGCCCATCTGGCCCAGCAGGTGCAGTGCCCGGTCGGTCAGGACGAGGTTCCCACCGCGCTCGACCCACGCGCGGATGTTGGCCGCGTAGGCGGCCTCGCTGTAGGAACGTCCCTGCGCGTCCGCCGGCGTGAACACGTCGGCGATAACAAGGCTGTCGACCTTGTCGAGGTACGAGGGGTCTACGGCGACGTCCGCGGGAAGGATGCGGTCCAGCCCGCCCTTGATGTAGCCGGCCTCGCCCTCGAAGAAGCCCATGTTCGTGGCGTCGTAGGGTGCCTGAACGATCGGCTCGCCGTTAGCGCTCGTGTCGGAGAACCCGGCTCCGGGTCCGTCCTCATCGGTGTCGGTAACCGTGTCGGGGTTGTAGAGGTAGCCGACGCTGCCCTTCGGGTCGATCTGGAAGTCCGCGAACTCCTCCTCCTGGTACATCGCGTACGCCATCGCTGTCTTGATGATCGCGCGGGTCGCGTTCACGTAGTTCTCCTGCAAGACGACTCCCCAGGGGCGTCCGTAGGGACGAGTGGTGTCGGCGTGGTTCAGGAAGATCTCGTAGTCCATGCCGGTCACGGCGACCTCGTTCGCCAGGTAGTCGCCGACGAAGCCCGTGTCCGTGTATCCGAGAGTGTCCCAAACCGTTCCCCAACGCGCGGGCTTGGTCGGGATCGTGTTCGCGGGGGCGCCGTTGTCCTCGATGCCCTCCCCGCCGTCCCCGCCGGTGGCACCCTCGATCGCGTCGACCCCTCCCATGAACAGGGTGTCGTCGATCACCGACTTGGTCCGCTCCGCGATCGCCATGTGCTGGCGGTGCTTGATGGAGTCGAACTGCCCGGCCGGATACATGATGTCGACCCATGCTCGGGACTGTCCCTCTCCGTGGACATCGGCCCCGTAAGCAGCCTGGCCGTTAACGCCGGCGGCAGCCACGTCCTTCATGAGCTGGTGGCCGTAGAGCATCTCGCTCTCGAAAAGGGGATTACGAGACGAGTTGATCCAGCCGACCGTCGGCATCTGGCGGTTGAGGTCCGTGCCGGCCCAGTTGCCACGGGTGTACAGACCCCTGGAGGGACCGTTGACGTCTCCTCGCACGAAGCCGTCGATGTTGTAGTCCACCAGGTACACGGCTTCCTTCGCCAGCAGGTCGCTCACCTTGTAGGAGTGGAACTGGGGGTCGTTTCCGGTTGTCGATTCGTAGCCCGCGACACCGTCAGAGATCGAGCTGCCGTTCTCTGCGGCTATCGCGAGATCCTCCGCCGTGCGAACGCCTCCCTCGATCCCACCTTTCTCGTCGCCGTGGATCGAGAGCGAGTAGAGGAGGGGCTGCTTGCCCTCGTCCGGGACCGTGTGGTCGGTGATCTTCACGACGAAGATATCGAAGCCGTCGTTGGTGTCGTCCTCAGCGTGCGAGCGTTTCCCATCGGGCCCCATGCTCACCGCGTCGTCGCCGTAAAGGCTCCTCAGCGTGAAGACGGAGATCCAGCGCGGGTAGCGCTGGGCGAGGAACTGGAGTCCGTGCTGGTACTCGCGGAACCCGGTCTGGGGCTGCGCGGAGTACTGGACGTAGTCGAGCGAGCCCGCGACCTCGGGGAAGACGCGCCCGCCGCATGCGGCGAGAGGTGGTCCCCCCATATATCCGTCGGTGCAGACGGGCGTCGCCTGGGCGGCTCCACCCCCTGCGAGCGTCGCTCCGGTGACCAGCAGGGTTGCTGCGAACCTCGAGATCCTTCTCACGTCGGGCCTCCTGGAGATGTCTTGGGGGTTCTGTTCGAGATGAGCGGGCCCGTCACCTATGTGCATTTGAACAAGACGATCAGGGCTGACCCGGGCCCCCCACACCATCTAGTCTGCCCTGGACATGAAGGGGATCGTCTTCAACCTCTTGGAGCAGGTCGTGACCGACCAGCACGGCGAGGACGCCTGGGACCAGATCCTGGAGGCGGCGGGCCAGGAGGGCGCCTACACGGCCGTGGGCAGCTACCCGGACGAGCAGTTCATGGCGCTTGTCGGAGCCGCAGTGGAGCTTCTGAGGGTGGAGCCGGACGATCTCGTTCGCTGGTTCGGGAAGCGCTCGATCCCGCTGCTCGCCTCCCGCTACCCGGCGTTCTTTGAAGGGCACACCTCGACCCGATCGTTCGTGCTCACGCTCAACGATGTCATCCATCCCGAGGTCAGGAAGCTCTTCCCCGGAGCGGACGTTCCCACCTTCGACTTCCGGACGCCCGACGAGAACACCGTCGAGCTCGCGTACGTCAGCTCGAGGAAGCTCTGTTCGTTCGCCGAGGGCCTGGTCGAGGGGGCAGCCGGGAGCTTCGGCGAGACCGTCGAGATAAACCAGACCGAATGCATGAAACGAGGAGATGCAAGATGCGTGCTCGTGTGTGCCTTCGCGCCCGCCCGGAAGGCCGACGGGCGAGCGAGCGTGGGCGCATGAGCGAGACCGGGGGTGACCCGCCGCACGTGGAACAGCTCCGCCGGAGGCTCAAACGCGAGCGCGCGGCCCGTCTCGAGGCGGAGGCGATCGCCGAGCG
>JBOGVX010000206.1:0-6328 GCA_050693165.1 Actinomycetota bacterium
AGGGTCGTGAGTCCCTGGCGGGATCCCGCGGCGCGCACGACGGAGCGGATCGCCTTGACGGTGCGGCCACGCTTCCCGATCACCTTGCCCATGTCATCGGGCGCGACCTTGAGCTGAAGGATCACCGAGGTCTCGTTCTCAACCTCGTTGACCTCGACCGCGTCGGGCTCATCGACGAGAGCGCGAGCGACGTACTCGAGTACCTCCTTCACTCCTCGGCCTTCTCCTCAGCGGGGGGCTCGGGAGCCTCATCGGCCGCAGGCTCCGTTGCCTCGGCTTCTGGCGCTGCTTCAGCTGGGGCTTCGGCTGCCGGGGCTTCGGCTGCTGGGGCTTCCTCGGCGGGAGCGGCTTCCGCGGCAGCCTGCTCGGCGGCAGCGGCCGCCTTCTTCTTGGAGGGCGTGGCCTTGTCGGGCGGAGGAGCCACGGCCTCGGTCGGGCCCTCGCCGGTGAACTGGCCCCAGATGCCGGTCTTCTGCATCAGCACTCGCACCGGGTCGCTCGGCTGCGCGCCGTTCTGGAGCCAGTGGAGCGCACGCTCGGAGTCGATCTCGATAAACGAGGGATGGGAGCGGGGGTGGTACTTCCCGATGTTCTCGATGATCCGTCCGTCGCGCGGGCTGCGTGAGTCCGCGACGACGACACGGTAATAGGGCTGCTTCCTCTTTCCGACACGCATGAGCCTGATCTTCACCATCGCTTATCTCCTTAGAACTTGGGCATCCCGGGGATCTTTAGCTTGCCCCCCGTGAGCCTCTTCATCATCTTCCTCGTCTCTTCGAACTGCTTCAGAAGGGAATTCACGTCTCCAACTGAGGTACCGCTGCCCCGAGCGATCCGGCTGCGGCGGCTGCCGCTGATGATAGCCGGGTCGTGCCTCTCGCCGGGGGTCATCGAGCAGATGATCGCCTCGGTGCGGCCGAGCTGACGGTCATCGACCTCCACGTCCTTAAGTCCCGTAGTGCCGGGTACTCCTGGCATCATCTTGAGCAGGTCCTGTAGTGGCCCGAGCTTCTTCACCTCGCGGAGCTGGGTGAGGAAGTCGTCGAGCGTGAACTGCGCGCTGAGCATCCGCTCCGCGGCCTCCTGCGCCTTCTCCTGATCCATCTCGCGCTCGGCCTTCTCGACCAGCGTGAGGACGTCGCCCATCCCGAGGATGCGCTTGGCCATCCGGTCGGGGTGGAACCGCTCGAGGTCCTTGGGGTGCTCGCCGACGCCGGCGAAGAACACGGGGCGGTCCGTAACCTGGGTCACGGACAGCGCCGCGCCCCCCCTGGCGTCGCCGTCGAGCTTGGTGACGATGAAGCCGGTCAGATCCACCTCGGCCATGAACGCCCCGGCCTGGCGCACCGCGTCCTGCCCCACCGTCGCGTCGACGGCCATCAGGACCTGGTCGGGCTTGATCGCGGCCCTGACCCGTCCCGCTTCTCGCATCATCTCGTCGTCGACGTGCAGGCGGCCCGCCGTGTCAACGATCAGGACATCGTGTCCGTCCTTGCGTGCCTGCTTCAGCGCGCTCTTGGCCACTTTGACAGCGTCACGGCCGTCGGAAACGACGGGGACGTCGATCTCCCGTCCGAGAGTCATCAGCTGCTCCACGGCTCCGGGCCGCTGAAGGTCGGCCGCGGCCAGCATCGGCCGGCGCCCCTTCTCCTTCAGATGCAGCGCGAGCTTGGCGCACGCGGTGGTCTTCCCCGACCCCTGCAGCCCCGCCATCATCACGACCGAGAGGTCTCCGGAGGAAAGAGTGAACGACTTCGCCTCTCCCCCGAGGGTCCGCACCAGCTCCTCGTCCACGACCTTCACGATCTGCTGCCCGGGGGTGACAGACTTCATGACCTCTTCGCCGACGGCCCTGTCGCGAACCCGGGCAAGGAGGTCGTCCACAACCTCGACCGCGACGTCGGCGTCGATCAGGGCGTCACGGATGTCCGCGAGGCCGGCATCCACCTGCTTGGGATGGAGCTTTCCTCGTGAGCGAAGCTTCTTGAAGACCGCGCCGAGGCGGTCGGTGAGCTGCTCGAACACGAGCCAAGTCTAAGGGCGAGCGCTCAGGTGCCTACCGGACGAGCGACTCCGCGTAGGTCTTGGGGTCGAACGGCTCGAGGTCCTCGATCTTCTCGCCGGTCCCGACGAAGCGGACCGGAGTGCCGAGCTCCTCGTGAACCGCCAGGGCGATCCCACCCTTGGCCGTGCCGTCCATCTTCGCGAGGATCACACCGGTCACGCCGACGGCGTCGGTGAAGGTCCTCGCCTGGGCGATGCCGTTCTGGCCGGTGGAGGCGTCGAGGACGAGCAGCACCTCGTCGGGCCTTCTGCCCGCGGCCTTCTCCAGCACACGGGCGACCTTCTCAAGCTCGTCCATAAGGGGCTTCTTGGAGTGGAGCCGTCCGGCGGTATCGACGAGCAGGACGTCGTGGTTCCTCGCCTTGGCCGCCTCGACCGCGTCGAAGGCGACCGCTCCGGGGTCGGCTCCGCGCTCCTGGGTGACGTAGTCGGCACCGGCGCGCTCGGCCCAGACGCCCAGCTGCTCACCCGCCGCGGCACGAAACGTGTCGCTGTTCGCGAGCACAACCTTCTTGCCCCGGCCCTTGAGGTGGCTCGCGAGCTTGGCGATCGACGTCGTCTTGCCGGTCCCGTTAACGCCGACAACCATGATCACCGAGAGCCCCTTGGATAAGCTGAGGCCGTCGTCGCCCTCGAACATCCCGCTGATCTCCTCCACCAGCAGGCTGGTGGGGTCGGTGCCGGGCTCGTATCGCTCACGGACCCTCGTGACTATCTCGCTCGCGGCGTCGCGGCCGGAGTCGGCGCGAACCAGGCCCTCTTCCAGGGCGCGCCACTCCTCGTCGGTGATGCGATCTCCCCCGACGATCGTCTTGATGAGCGCGCCGAGCCCCTCACCCCGCCGAGGTCGCTCAACGATCGGCGCCTCCCGCAGCCGCCGTCCGACGAGGAACGCGACCACGAGGAGGCCGAGCAGGGCAAAGACGAGTACGAGCTCGAGGCCGACTCCCGCAGGCATCGCTAGGAGCGTACTGCGTCCGCGACACGCTGGGCGATGACGCGAGAGGCGCCGTCACGGCCCATCGAGATGCCGTACAGGACGTCGGCTGCCTCCATCGTCCGCTTCTGATGCGTGACAAGGATGACCTGGGAGGTGTCCGCGAATCCCTTGACCAGGTCCAGGAAGCGATGCAGGTTGATGTCGTCCAGGGCAGCCTCCACCTCGTCGAGCAGGTAGAACGGCGAGGGCCTTGCACGGAAGATCGAGAAGAGGAAGCCGAGCGCGGTCATGGCCCGCTCGCCTCCGGAGAGCAGGGACAGGCGCTTGACGCGCTTGCGGCCCGGGCGCGCCTCGATCTCGATGCCGGAGGCCAACAGGTCGTCGGGGTCGGTCAGCTTGAGCTTCCCTTCGCCCCCGGGGAAGAGCTGCCCGAACAACTCCTGGAACTCCGCGGCCACATCGTTGAACGCGGTCTCGAATATCTCGACGACCTTGCGGTCCACCTCTCGCACGACCTGCTGGAGGTCGCGCCGCGCCGACTTCACGTCGTCGATCTCGCGCTGTAGGAACTCGTGCCGCTCGCGGAGCTCCTTGTACTCATCCGCCGCGACGAGGTTCACGCGACCGAGGAGCGCCAGGCGTCGCGCGACCAGATCGGAGCGTTTCTGGACCGATTCGACGGTGTCCTCCTCCGACAGCGCTGCGACCGTCGCCTGAGGATCGGCGCCGTGTCCCTCGGTGAGCACGCGCTCGGCCTCGTCGATCCGTCTGCCGACCTCGCGCCTGGCTTGCTCCTGATCCTCGTACTGGTCCCGGAGGTGACCGAGCTCCTCCGCCACCTCTCTCCATGAGCGGTTGGCTGCGGCCTCGGCAGCGCGGAGTCGGGCCACCTCGGCGGCGCCCTCGGTCTTCTTGTTACCGACCTCCGTTTGCCGCGTCTCCGCATCTCGGAGAGACGTCTCCGCCAGTTCCCTCGCTGCGGAGGCCTCATCGGCCGCGGTCGCGAGCCTGTCGCCGGTGCTGGTCCCGCGCGTCTCCGCCCCGGCGCCGAGGCCGGCCATCCGCTCCTCGAGAACCTGTCGCTCCCGTCCCAGCGCGGCCAGCTCGGTGTCCGTTCCCGCGAGCCGCTCGGCGGCGGCGGTCAGCTCGGCGTCGGCGCGGCGAAGCTCCTCCTCGACCTCGGCCCTGGCAGACTCGGCCGCCTCCGCTTCCTTCGATCGCGCGTCGACCGCGTGCGTGACCCTTTCGAGGTCTCGCTCCACGGCGATCTCCTCTCGCCTGGCGGAGAGCTCGGCTTCGGTGGGACTCGGCGCCGACCTGACCATCGCAGGACCGACCAGGACGCCTTCCGGGGTGACGAACGAGGCGGCCGGGTGCCGGCGATGCTTCTCGAGTGCCTCGCCGTGATCCTTTGCCAGGTAGATGTGCCTGAGGGCCGCGGAGACGGCCTTCTCGGCGCGAGGGTCGGCGCGCACGACGGCTCCCACCGTCTTCTCGCCCGGTATCACGAACCCCCTTGGCTCGCCTTCCTCTACCAGGAGCGTCGCTCCGGGGATCTCTCCCGCGCGCTCGATCGCCTCGCGGTGATCCGCATAGACCACGGCATCCGCGAGCGGTCCGAGCGCGGCGGCCACGGCCTTCTCCATGCCGCCATCGACCACGATCAGCTCGGAGACGAGGCCGATAGCTCGCCCCTCGCGACCGCGGAGCAACCTACGGCCGGGCGTCTCGGCCATCGCCTCGCGCCGGGCGGCGAGAGCCTCCGACCTCCCCTCGAGCCTTCGCTTCTCGAGCTCGAGGGTGCTCGCCTTGTCTCGGATCCTCTCCAGGTCTCGCGTCATCTGCTCGAGCCGGTCGGCGTGGGGACTCGAGCGCGCGTCCAGTCGCTCGATCTCCTCCTCGATCGCGCCCCGGCGTTTGGTGATCTCCTCCTCGCGCCCCCGCACCTCCGCCAGGGCGGCAACCACTCGCTCCAGATCGACTGCTCCCGGATCCTGGGCTCGCTGGAGCGCTCGAGCCTCCGCCAGGCGAGCGCGCGCCTCCCCCTCTGCCTCGACGGCCTCGCGAAGCGCCACCTCCGCCAGCGACCTCGCGGCTCCAGACTCGGTCTCCTCGCGTTCGGCCTCGGCAAGTGCGGTCTCCGCGGCGTTCAGCAGATCCGCCAGTGAGGTGATCTCGGCATCCAGGCCACTCAGGCGGGATTCGGCCTCGGTTCGCTTCTCGCGGCCCTCCTCCCATAGAGGCATCTTGGAGTCGCGTACCTCATACAGACCTCGGAGCCGAGCCGCGGCGAGGCGGACCGAAAGCTCCTCGGCCTCCGTCGAAAGCTTCTCGTACTTGCCGGCCGCCTCGGCTTGCTGCTTCAGCGGGCGTAGACGCCGCTTCAGCTCGGCCATGACGTCGTTCAGCCGCAGCATGTCCTGGTCGAGGGTGGCGAGCTTTCGCTGAGCCCTTTCCTTGCGCCGGCGATGTTTGGCGATGCCGGCGGCCTCCTCGATGAACAGCCTCCGCTCCTCCGGCCTGGCCATCAGCACGTCCTCGAGCTGGCCTTGCCCCACGACGGTGTGGAGGCTCCGGCCGATGCCGGTGTCTGAAAGGAGCTCCTGGATGTCCATCAGCCGGCAGGGCTTGCCGCCGATGAGGTACTGGCTCTCGCCGGAGCGATAGACGACGCGTCCGACCTCGATCTCGCTCTCAGGCACGGGGATCAGACCGGCCTCGTTGTCGATCACCAGGGTTACCTCGCCGGTGCCGACGGCCTTCCGTCCCGGGCTGCCGGCGAAGATCACATCGGCCATCTGCCCGCCTCGCAGAGCCCTGGGGCCTTGCTCGCCGAGCACCCAGGCGATCGCGTCGACGAGGTTCGACTTGCCGGAGCCGTTCGGGCCGACGATCACGCTGACGCCGGGGGCGAACTCGAGGACGGTTCTGTCCGCGAACGACTTGAAGCCGCGGATCTGGAGGGAGCGCAGGAACATCTGCGATCGATGCTAACAGCGGCGGTAGCGGTAGTCCCGTAAGGCTCTAGTAGCGGACGTCGAAGCCCTCCAGCCCCTCCGGGGTCTCGTCGAACACCTCGACATCCTCGACGCTGGCGTGCTCGGGTCCCTCCCGGCACCATGCCACGAGCTGCTCCACCGCGTCCTCGGGGCCCTCGAAGACCGCCTCGACCCTGCCGTCGGGGAGGTTTCGCACCCAGCCGGAGCAGTCGGCCGACCGGGCGAGTCGGATCGTCCGCTGGCGGAAGAACACCCCCTGGACCCGCCCCGAGACGAGGACCCGAGCCCTGCGCACCCTCCGAGCATAACGAGAGGGGGGATGCAC
>JBOGVX010000207.1:0-10532 GCA_050693165.1 Actinomycetota bacterium
CTCGAGCTGAGTGAGCGCTTCCGCTGAGGTCTCCCACTCAGCCTCGAGGTCTGAGATCCGCTCTCTGATCTCGCCGTGCCGTCGCACCGCTTCCCCAACCTCGTCCCCGCCGCGCGCGTAGAAGTCCGGATCGGCGAGCTGCGCCTCGAGCTCGCGCAGCCCAGCGGTCTCGCGCTCGATCTCGCGTTCCACCCGGCGTACGGCGTCGCGATGTTCCCTCAGGCTCGCCCGCTCCTTCGCTGACTCGCGCCGCCGCAGCTTCGCGTCGGTCGCGGGCTTCGCGGCAACCGCCACGGGTCGAGAAGCCGATTCCGGAGGCGGTGTCTCCTTGTTCTTCCGATAGAGATAAAGCTCGTAGTCGCCCTCGTACGACCGCACCTTCCCGGCGTTCACCTCGATGATCCGGTCCGCGACGGAGCGGATCAGATGGCGGTCGTGCGTGATCAGCACCAGCGCTCCGTCGTACGCGCCGAGAGCCTTCTCGAGCGCATCGCGACTCTGGATATCGAGATGGTTGGTCGGCTCGTCGAGGCACAGGAGGTTGAAAGGCTGAACGAGCAGCCTGGCCAGCGCCAGACGGGTGCGCTCACCTCCCGACAGGACCGAGACGGTCTTGTTCACGTCGTCGCCCGAGAACAGGAACCTGCCGAGCAGATTGCGAGGCTTCACGTCCGCGCCCGGCGGGATCGCTCGCTCCAGCTCCTGAAGCACTCGATTCTCCAGCTCGAGAGCTTCGATCTGATGCTGGGCGAAGTAGCCCACCAACGCATTGGCTCCGAGCTTGCGCTCCCCGGCCGCGAGCTCCAGGGCGCCGGCGATCAGCTTCAGCAGGGTGGACTTGCCGGCGCCGTTCGGACCGACCAGTGCGACCTTCTGGCCGCGTTCGATGGCGACGTTCAGATCCCGGTAGACCTCGAGGGGTCCGTACGAGAAGCCGACGTCGACGAGGTCCACGACGACTCGTCCCGGCCGCGGCGGGGAGGGGAAGCCCAGCGACATCGACCGCTGGCGCACCCTGGGCGATTCGATCCGCTCCAGCTTCGCGAGGGCCTTGACCCGGCTCTGCACCTGCGTTGCCTTCGTGTTCTTCGCGCGGAACCTCTCGATGAAGCGCTCGGTCTCGGCGATCTTCCGCTGCTGGTTGCGCGCCGCCGCCTCGGTTCGCTCGGCACGGAGCTCGCGCTCCAGGACGAACGCGTCGTAGTCGCCGCTGTACGAGGACAGGCCGGCGTTCTCGACCTCGACGACGCGAGTCACGAGCCCGTTCATCACGTCGCGGTCGTGAGATATGAGCAACACCCCGCCCTGGTAATCACGAAGGAATCCCTCCAGCCAGACGACTGACTCGAGGTCGAGGTGGTTCGTCGGCTCGTCGAGCAGCAGGCAATCGGGATTGGCGAGGAGGAGTTTGGCGAGCGCCACGCGCATCATCCATCCGCCGGAGAGCTCCTCGGTCATCCTCCCGAGGTCCCGTTCCGACAATCCCAGCCCCGCACAGATCCGCGCAGCTTCGGCCTCGATCGAGTAGCCGCCCAGGGTCTCGAAGCGGTGCTGGAGGTCTCCGTACTCCGCGAGCAGGCGCTCATCGGTTCCCTCCGACTCGGCGAGCTCGCGTTCCAGGACCTCAAGTCGATGTCCGGCTTCCGTCATCGCTCTACCGGCGGAGAGGACTTCGGCCAGCACGGTCTTCCCACGCATCGCGTCGGTTTCCTGCGGGAGATAGCCGACCACCGTGTCCTTCGCCATCGTGATCGCGCCAGAATCCGGTTCCTGGAGGCCGGCGATCATCTCGACGAGCGTGGTCTTGCCGGAGCCGTTCGGACCGACCAGTGCCAGGCGGTCGCGGGCACCGATGCGAACGGAGGCGTCGCGGAACAGCACGCGCTCGCCGAACGCCTTGTGAAGTCCCCGGATGTCGATCACGCGTCGAGAGTACGCGTCCGGAGCGAGCTAGTCGGAGTCCTGCTCCTTCGGATCCGTCTCGTCTGGCCGCCACGGGTGGCCCTCGCGGATCAGCGCGGTCCCGGCCCCCACCGCCACCTTCTTGCCGTCGGCGTTGAAGATCTCGGCGCTGGCGACCGCGAGGGTCCTCCCGCGATGGACGATCTTCGCGGTACCGATCAGATCTCGACCGTCCGCGAACACCGGCCGGAGGTAGTTCACCTTCAGATCCAGCGGCGCGTACACCGTCCTGGCGGGCAGGGTTGTCTGGACCGCTGTCGCAAGCACGGTGTCGGCGAGCAGAGCCGTTGCTCCTCCCTGAACCGTGCCGAGGGGACTCGTTAGCCACGGGCTGGTGGGGAGCGCGAACGTTGCGGAACCCTCCGAGACCTCGGTCGGGCGAAGGCCGGTGAGGTGGCTGATGGGGGGTGCGGGAAGCTCGCGCGCGATGAGCTTCTGCATGACCTCGAGCCCCGTCATGCGGTCCCAGGCGGCTTGGGGCACCGGGCTGCCCGCCACGGGACGCAGATATGGGTCGGGAGTGTCGTAGGCCGGCAGCTCGACGGGCTGAACCTCCGAGGGATCCGGGATCGGGTCGAGCTGGGGGAGCACGAAACAACGCGACGTGCCATGGGCGACCAGGCGATCGTTCGGGTCGCGGATCTCGACCTCGGACAGAGCCAGCGAGCGGCCGCTGTGGATCACCTTGCCGATCGAGACCAGCTCTCCACCATCCGCGACCACCGGTCTGACCAGGCTCAGCGAGAGGTCCGAGGTCGTGTACGGCGTCGCGGGCAGTAGCGACGTCTGGATCGCGCAGCCGAGGCTCGAGTCCGCGAGCATCGCCAGAAGTCCGAGCTGCACGTAGCCGGGTGGGGAGAGGTGCCACGGGCTCGCCGGCATCGTGAACGTGGCGGTTCCAGGGGCGACCTCGGTCAGGATCAGGCCGGTCAGGTAGGAGATTGGCGGAGGCACACCGAGGCCTTTGAAGTACGAGCGCAGCTGCTCGAGCCCGGGAAGACCGAACAGCCGGGGGTCGGGATAGGCGCCGCGGGCGGGCTCCAGCCAGATGGCCGGATCGATCCAGGTTCGCTCTGCCGTGTCAGCCATCGGTAGCGGGCGCCTGGTCGAGCGACGCGGCCTTCGTCCACGGCCGGCCCGGCAGGAGCATGGTCGAGGAGTTCGCCAGCGCGATCGTCTTCTCACCCTGTTTGAGCTCGGCCGTCGTGACAACGATCGTCCTGCCGCGGTGAACGGTAGTGGCATTCGCTCGCAGGTCCGATCCGTCGGGAGTGACCGGCCTCAGGAAGTTGACCTTGAGGTCTAGCGTCGCCCAGGAGGTGCCCGCGGGCAGGCCCGTGTGGATGGCGCCGTGCATCGCGTAGTCGAGGTACATGGCAACGGTCCCGCCATAGAAGGCGCCTCCGCCCGTCGTCCACCATTGAGCGGCCGGGAAGGAGACGGAGAAGGTTCCTTCCTCGAACTCGAAGTGATGAGAGCCGAGCCACAGGCTATACGGGGCCACGGGTAGCTGATCCTTCTGCCAGGCCCGCATCATCTCCATCCCGGACATGCGGTCCCAGACCTCCTGCGGTATCACCTCGCCTTCGGCCGCTCTCTGGAAAGGGTGCGGATCGTCGTACTCGGGCCAAGGGACCAGCCCTTCCGGCGCCTTAGCATCCTCGTCGATCGGGAAGGAGGTGACGATGTTGCGCGCGGTCCCGTGAGCAAGGAGATGGCCGGCTGCATCCTCGATCGTTCCTTCAGTCAGGCCCTGGGTCCGGCCGGCCTGGATCAGGCGCGCGCGAGTGATGATCGCCCCGCAGTCCGGCGCCGGCGCTCGCATGAAGTTCAGGGAGAGCTCGGAGGTCGCCAGGAAGCTGGCCCGGGGGAGCGTGGTGAACAGGGCCGAGCCGAGAGGAGTGTCCGCAGCGAATGCGAGTACCCCTCCGGTAAGCGTTCCCGCGGCGTTCAGGAGCCAGGGCGTGACGGGAAGCGTCCATGTCGACATCCCGGGGCCGGACTCGACCTGTTCGGAGCCGGCCATGTACCAGATCGGCGGGAAGGGATAGTCCTTGCGCAGCCACCGGCGCATCTGTTCCATCCCGTCGAGCGCCAGGATGCCTGGGTGCTCGAGGTAGGCGAAGACACCGCGTACGGGCTCGTCGGTGACCATCGGTCAGAACGATACCCCTGCGCGCCCGACCGTGGCGAGAGCGAGTTCTCTCAGTTACCTACGTGGGGCGTGGTTTCTTGAGAGACCTTGCGCCCTAGGCGGCGTCGGTCTCGACCTCGGTGAGGAAGTTCCACCAGGCGTCGAGCGCGTTCTCGGTCCCGGCGATCGCGGCATCGGGATCCTGGTCGGCTAGCGTCGCTAGCATCGCTCGCTCGGCGCCGGCGTGCTCGACGTCCAGGGTCTCGTGCACCCGCCAGAACGACAGCGTGTAGTCGTCGGTGATCTCGTAGTGGTCGCGGAGGCCCTTGATCTTGGCGTTCGCCACGGCCGGGACTTGCTGCTCGTATGCGTAGATGGCGGCAACGCCGCCGGGAACCGGCCCTTCGGACGCCTCGCGGTAGGTCTTGACCAGCGCGGCCGCGGCAGGGGAGGCCTCGCCCTTGCGGATGTCTTCGCGATTCGCGCCCACGCCCTCGGCGAAGCGGAGCCAGAGCTCGACGTGGTTGTCGTCGCCGGCCTCCTCGTCCCAGAGGTTGTCGAGAAGGACCTGGCGAGTGCCCGGATCCTCGCTGCGGCTGTGGATCGCGGAGAGGAAGCGAGGGAAGCTCGACTCGAAGTGGTAGTAGCGGGTGGCGTACTCGCGGATGGCCTCGGGGGGAAGCTCTCCCTTGACCCATCGGGTGTAGAAGCTGTGCTTGAGCAGGTGGCGCTCCTCGATGAGGGCGTCGATCCGGGCGAGCGTGTCCATGCGGTCTCCTTCCCCTGAGGCTGGTCTGCGGGAGTCTAAGGGAAGCCCGGAGCACGTGCGTAGAATGTCAATACCGACCTAGGAAGGAGCACCACCGTGACCCGTACCGTGATCGTCTCCGGCGCCCGTACGCCCATCGGTAAGTTCGGTGGCGGATTCAAGGATCTCCCGGCCGTTGAGCTGGGTGCCGCCGCCATCAAGGAAGCGATCTCCAGGGCGGGGATCCCTGCCGACCAGATCGACTACGTGATCATGGGGCAGGTCCTGCAGGGTGGAGCGGGTCAGATCACGGCCCGTCAGGCCGCGATCTCGGCCGGGGTACCCAAGGAGGTCCCGGCGATCACGATCAACAAGGTCTGTCTGTCGGGGCTTAACGCCGTCGCCCTCGCCGATCAGCTGATCAGGGCCGGAGAGATCGAGATCGCGGTCGCGGGTGGCATGGAGTCGATGTCCAACGCGCCCTACATCCTTCCCCAGGCTCGCTGGGGCGTGCGGATGGGTGACGGCGAGCTCGTGGACTCGATGATCTACGACGGTCTCTGGTCGACGTTCACCGACCAGCACATGGGCGAGTCCTCCGACGAGGTCAACTCCGAGCTCGGCATCGGCCGCGAGGAGCAGGACGCGTGGTCGGCCCGCAGCCACGAGCGCGCCCTGGCGGCCTGGGAGGAGGGTCGCCTTGCCGAGGAGACCGTTCCGGTCGAGATCCCTCAGCGAAAGGGAGACCCGATCGTGGTCGACCGCGACGAGGGCATCCGGCCCGGGACGACGGCGGAATCGCTCGGCAAGCTGAAGCCGGCGTTCAAGAAGGACGGCACGATAACGGCCGGCAACGCTTCGCAGATCTCCGACGCGGGAGCTGCGCTACTGGTGATGAGCGCCGAGCGGGCCGAGGGACTGGGCCTCGAGCCTCTCGCCGAGATCGTGGCCCACGGCATGAGCGCCGAGCGGTACCCATACCTGCACACTGTTCCGGCCATCGCCATGGAGAACGCGCTTAAGAAGGCGGGTCTGTCGGCCAACGACCTGGGTGTAGTCGAGATCAACGAGGCTTTCGCGGCCGTGTCGCTGAACGCCGCCCGGATGCTCGGGCTTGACGAAGCGATCGTGAACCCCAACGGTGGAGCGGTCGCTCTCGGTCACCCGATCGGGATGAGCGGCGCGCGACTGGTGCTTACCACCGTTTACGAGATGCGCCGTCGCGGCGCTGAGTACGGCGGTGCGACGCTATGCGGTGGCGGTGGCCAGGGCGACGCCCTGATCCTCAAGCGGGTCTGAGCGAAGGCGCAGGAGGGAGCCGTGACCATCGACCCATTCAGCCTGCCGGAAGAGCTCGAGATCTTCCGCAAGACCGTTCGAGCGATCTGCGAGGACCGCCTCGCCCCACGAGCCGCCGAGATAGACGCGGCCGACGAGTTCCCGCACGACATCCACGACGTCTTCGTCCAGAACGACCTGATGGCCGTGGGCTACCCCGAGGAGCACGGGGGAGCGGGAGCGTCGTCGCTCTCATTCGCCGTGATGGTCGAGGAGATCTCCCGTGTCTCGGCTTCCTCCTCGCTGATCCCTCTGGTGACGCGCCTCGGCGGGATCCCGGTCATGTTGGGTGGCTCGAAGGAGCAGAAGGATCAACTGTTCGGAGGCATCGCCCGCGGCGAGCACCTCATGTCCTACGCACTGACCGAGCCGGGCGCCGGCTCGGATGCCGCCGCGATGAAGACGCGGTACGAGAAGAGCGAGGATGGATTCCGCGTCTCGGGTACCAAGCGCTTCATAACCGGCGCGGGCGTCTCCGACCGGTACACCGTTTTCGCACAAGGCGATCCCTCCAAGCGCTCGCGAGGGATCTCGGCATTCGTGGTCCACGCCGACGACCCCGGTTTCTCGGTTGGCAAGTCAGAGGCCAAGATGGGCATCCGGGGATCACCCACGCGCGAGGTTTACCTGGACGACGTCTCGCTGTCGTCCGACAGGCTGATCGGCGAGGAAGGTGCTGGGTTCACGTATGCGATGCGGACGCTCGACTACTCGAGGCCGTCGATCGCAGCACAAGCCCTGGGGATCGCCCAGGGGGCGTTCGAGATCGCCGCGCGCTACGCGACCGAGCGCGAGCAGTTCGGGGAGCCGATCTCGAAGCTCCAGGGAATCCAGTTCATCCTGGCCGACATGGCGATGCAGGTGGAGGCCGCACGGCTGCTCGTCTACAAGTCCGCTGCTGCCTGTGACGCCCAGGACCCGAAGCTGACGTACTTCGCCTCCATCGCCAAGGCGCACGCCTCTGATACGGCGATGCAGGTGACGACCGACGCCGTTCAGGTGCTGGGCGGCTATGGCTACATGGCCGAGTACGGCGTCGAGCGCATGATGCGTGACGCGAAGATCACCCAGATCTACGAGGGCACGAACCAGATCCAGCGCGTGGTGATCGCGCGTCAGATCCTGAAGGCGCTGGAGGCGTGACCGAGCGAGCGCCGAAGCCTGCCTCCGAGTCGGAGGTCGTGCTGGTCCGCCAGATGGAGGTGCCAGACGCGAACCTGGCCGGAAGCGTCCACGGCGGCACGATCATGAAGATGGTGGATACGGCCGCCGGGCTGGCCGCCTTCAAGCACTCGGGAGGGCTGGCGGTAACGGCGGCGATGGACGAGATGGCCTTCCTCGAACCCGTGAAGATCGGAGACGTCGTCACGGTCAAGGCGATGGTCAACGAGGCGTTCACCACCTCGATGGAGGTCGGCGTGCGAGTGGAGGCCGAGACCTTCCAGACCGGGCGCAAGCTCCACACTTCGAGCGCCTACCTGGTCTTCGTGGCACTCGACGAGGAGGGGAAGCCATGGTCCGTCCCGCCGCTGCTCGCGGAAAACGAGGAGCAGAGGCAGCGCCAGCACGAGGCGAGCCTGCGACGCAAGGCCCGCCTGGCTCGTAAGACGGCGATCGACGCGGCGCGCCACGCCAAGGGCGAGACGTGATGGCCGGATAGTCACCGAAAGGCAGGATTTCGCTCCTGAGTGTCGAAGACTTCTGACGAACGACGCACTCAGACGAACGCCCGGGTTCCCGCCGGCCCGCTTATCCCGCCGAGGAGGAGTCCTCATGCCCGCATCGAGTAAGAGATCTTGGATCTCAGTCCCTGTAGCCCTTCTGGCCGCTGCCCTGCTAAGCGCCGCATCAACGGCGCAGGCCGGGAGCCAAGCGGATCCCGAGATCACCGACGTCGCCGGGGACGCAAACTTCATCAACGGCCAGGGCGTCCAACCGGGACACGAGACCGGCCCGGACACGCGACCCGCGTCATTCGACAACGTCGATCTACGAGGCGTGTGGTTCGAGACCGCCTACACGACGACGAAGATCCTGGACCCACAAAGCGAAGGGGTTCTTCGGGTCGAGCACCACCCAACTGCCCTCCTGGTTCACGTCCAGACTCAAGCGCCGGCGCGGCCCATGTCACCTTCATGGCAAGCCGTGAGATACGAGGTCTCGGTTACCCTTCCCGGCTGCAAGGCGTTCTTCCGAGCCTATTTCTCCACAACCGGCCCCGTGTATACGCCGGGCACGGATTCAGCCAGCATCCATCCCTCGGGGGGGACTAGCTGCGAGAACGCAGGCGTTATCACCAGCCCGGTCCGGCCGACGTTCGACGGGCCGATCTCCACCATGACGCTCCCGCTGGCCCATCTCAATACGTCGAAGTACATATCGGAAGGCACCGCGATCAGGCAGCCCTCTGCCGTGGCGTTCGCCAATATTCCCGGCAACCCGGGCCTTCGCCCCGACGAGACGGGTATCGGGCGTGATTTCACGATCGGCCAGGACGTCCCACCGGACGTCGATTGCGGCAGCGATCCCCAGAACGCGGAGTGCCAGCCCTAGCACCAGCCGAAAACCGAGGGTCAGTAACGGCAGCTGAGGGGATCTTGGTCCAGGGCGAAACAGGCTCGCGCATACCCGGACCTGCTCGAGGGTCCCCAGAGCGCCAATACTCTCGGCCGGAAGAAGGAAAGGACGGCACCCGATGAGGGATCCGGGCGCAGAAGCCGCGGGCATGGCCCCTGCGCCCGGAAGCTTCGATTCGCTTACGGCAGAAGCACAGCCGTCTGCAGAGTCAGCGACAGTCCGGTAGCCGACTGGGCGGCCTGCACCTGCGGCTTCAGTCGGGTTATCCCCATGGTCCCTATGTCGTTGATCGGGCCGCCGAAATGAAGTCCTGTGGTCACGACAACGCCGAGGGCGCGTCCGTCGCTGCTGATGGCGCCGCTACCGGAGTCACCGAAGATGACCCCCCCGTACGCATAGACGTGGTTCGGGTTGCTCAAGGTCGTCGCCAAGGCGCTGCGGCCGGGCACCACCCTGCCAACCCCCAGGCCCTGCCCGTAGTGGTGGATCGTGACGGTCGAGCTCACCAGATCGTCGTTTTGGCCTGTGGGCCCGCCGAAATGGCACATCTGGGGACTTGCGGCCACAGCGGGGTCCAAGCGGATCAAGGCGAAGTCCTTCGGGTCCTGAAGGATGCCGTAGACGAATTCGCCGAGACGGACGCCCGCCGCGTCCTCGGCTACTGGTCCGCTGCCGTAGGCCCAGGTCTGCTGCTGACCCTCCGCAACGATGCAGTGGCCCGCTGTCCCCATGTACCGGTTGCCGGAGGAGTCCTTCCACATGAAATTGAAGGAGCATTGGCCTGCGCTGCTGAACACGGCGCCACCCGGACGAGTGCCCCCACAGAATGGGCCAACGCCCACCGGCGGGGCAGCAACCTCGACGCCTTCCTGTGTTGTGGGGATGAGGTCGCACTCCACCCCTCCCAGAGTCCAGCTGTTCGTCGACGCTGTCGCCTGAGCGGGCCCAGGCAGCGCAAGGGCAAATACCGATGCGGCCGCCACAAACATGGCCGAGATCCTGCGATTCTTCATCTCTTCCTCCTCTAGTTAGGTCGGTCTCCTGCTATAGGTACGGCTGACAACCCCAAATCGTTACGCTTGAAGAAGAGGTTGGGTCGGCCCTGAGCAGCGTCGATCCAGGTGATGTGATCAGGACAGACAGGAGGCGGGGGCGGATCGCTCCGCCCCCGCTCGATGCTGCTTTCCAGGTGCTTCTGCTTACAGGACGTGGTTGTGGAAGGTGAACGTCACAGTCCCTACCCGACCAGGTAGCACGAGCAATGGATCCACGTTCCCTGTGCAGGCGGCCCCGCCTGGGTCGAGAACGTCATTGATACCCGGGCCGACCAACGGGGTAACGACAACATCGGGAGCCTGCGTGCCACCTGGTCCCGAGCCGTTGATCGGGAAGAGGCCATCTGCTGACAGGGTGCCCCACTGCAGGGTGCCGCACCCCCCAGCGAAGGCGCTGTTGCCGTCCTGCTGCACGGTGAAGTACACGGGCTGGCCTGCCGAGTCCGTGACCGTGATCCCGACGCGATCCTCGTTGGAAAGCGGGAGTGCCGTGGCGCAGGACTGGAGGGCCGCCGTCTCGGGCGGGTCGGTGGGCCCTGGATCGTTGATGCAGGCTCCACCGGTGTCTCCCTGCCCGAGTGCATAGAACTCGAACGGGTCTACCACTGTGCGGCCTGTGTCGGCAGACGCTGGCTGGCTCAGCGTCAGCACCATCGCCGATGCTGCCATCCATATCAGGACCTTGGTTCTCATGGTCACGTGACCTCTTCTATAGACG
>JBOGVX010000208.1:0-7149 GCA_050693165.1 Actinomycetota bacterium
AAGCTGCTCTTCTACACGAAGGACGGGGAAGAGCACACGTACTCGCTCAAGAAGGCGCACGAGTTCACCAGGCCGCAGTGCCTGAAGTGCCCCGACTTCGCCGCAGAGCACGCCGACATCTCGTTCGGTGGGCTTGGACAGGAAGGCGGCTGGACCCTGACCGTGATCCGCAGCGAGCGCGGCGAGGACATCTGGCGGCGAGCGCTCGAGGCCGGGATCATCGAGGACCGGCCGGCATCCGAGGACCCCGCCGCGGTGGCCCTGATGGAGAAGCTGGCCGCGAAGTCCCGCAAGCGCTGGCCGGTTGAGGAGCTACCCGAGGAGGACCGCCTCCCCGCCGTGCTCCCCTCCGGGAACGGGGACGCCTCAGCGACCTAGCAGGGACCGGGCCCTCTCACGTCGAAAAAGTAAGCCCCAACCGCCGAAAAGGAGTCGCCCGCATGCGCCCACGTCCGATGCTTCTCGCAACAGCCGCCTGCCTCGCGCTGATCGCCGCGATCCCAACGGTCGCCGTGGGTGAGGAAGGGGCGGCATGGATACGAGTTCGGTTCGACCACAGGATCACCCAGGCCGATCACACAGCCCTCGAGGACGCCGGCCTGACCAACCTCCAGTACTCCCCCACGAACGCCTACCTCGCCTTCGGTGACTCCGACGCGGCCGCGGTGGCAGCCGGCCTTGCGGGGGTCGCCGACGTGCGCGGCCTGCAGCCCGGCGAGAAACTCTCCGCCGCTCTGACCGGCCGCACCGGGCCGGTCGCCCTATCCATAGCCCACGCACGGGGCGGTTCGGAGCTGACCCGGCTGCTATCGGGCCTCGACGCGAGTTTCGGCTCGTACTCGGTGGGCGGGAGCAGCGACATAGTCGTGACCGAGGCACTGGTCGACGCGACCCTCGCACGCTCGATAGCCGCCAACCCCGCGGTGCTGCACGTGGGCTTTACCGGGCTCGAGTGGAAGCTCGAGGACGAGGGTGCGACGCAGGTCCTCGCCTCGAACCTGAACGGAAGCACTCCGGTCCCCGGCTACGAGACCTTCCTTAGCGGCCTCGGCATCGACGGCAGCGGGGTCATCGTCGGCATCGTCGACGACGGCATCGAGGCAAACCACCCCGACCTCACCGGTCGCGTCACCAAGATCGTCTCGACCCCTATAACCAACACCCCGCCGCAGGGCCACGGCACCCACGTCGCCGGGATCGTCGGTGGCGCCGGCGCGACCATAGGACCGCTCGGGCGTATCGAGGACAGCGCGGGGCTGCTCTATGGGATCGGGGTGGCGCCGAAGGTCTCGATGATCGACATGCCGTCGATCCAGCTCCACAACACGGTCGGCGGTCCCGGGGACTTCCCGCCCGCGAGCTTCGAGCTTTACAGCCAGCCGCTCTCGCGCGCGGGGGCGATCGGCTGGAACGCCTCGTGGACGGACGGAGGGGGAGCGAAAGCCGGCTACGTGGCCCGGGCCGCGAACCTCGACGCGCTGACCCGCGACGCCGACACGGGCACGGCCGGGCAGCAGGACTTCACCTTCGTGTTCTCCGCGGGCAACTCGGGCACGTCCGGGATCACCTCGCCCAAGGAGGCCAAGAACATCATCACGGTCGGCTCCAGCAGGGGTCACCGGGCCGGCAACATCAACGACATCTCGAGCTTCTCGAGCCGCGGTCCGGCTTTGGACGGACGGATCGAGCCGACCATCGCGGCGCCGGGGGAAGAGATCGTCTCGGCCCGAGCGTTCACCGGGGCCCTGTGCGGCGAGTCGCCGGTCCCCGACGGCTTCGGCCTCTACTCGTACTGCTCCGGCACGTCCATGGCCTCGCCTCAGGTGACCGGGTCGGTCGCGCTGATCCACGACTGGTGGCGCGACCACAACGGCGGGGCGGACCCCTCGCCGGCGATGGACAAGGCGCTGCTGATCAACAGCGCAACCGACATGAAGGTGCGCGACATCCCCAACAGGAACGAGGGCTGGGGTCGCGTGAACCTCAAGGCGCTGTTCGACCCCTCGACCCCACACATCTACACGGACCAGTCCGTTGTTCTCACCGACCTCGACCAGTCTCACGACCTGAACATCACGACCGCGGACCCTTCCAAGCCGCTGCGCGTGACCGTGGTTTGGAGCGACGCGCCCGGCGAGCCGGGCGGTGAGCTCGCTCTGGTCAACGATCTCGACCTGACGGTGACGGCCGCCGACGGAACCGTGTACCGAGGCAACTTCTTCATCCAGGGCCGCTCTGCCGCCGATGGCGAGGAGGACCGGCTGAACAACATGGAGAACGTGTACCTCGACACACCTTCGGGCGGCTACGACGTCTCGATAAACGCGTTCGGGCTTCCCGGCGACGGAGTTCCGGGCGTGGGCGACGAGACCGACCAGGACTTCGCCCTGGTCATCTCGAACGCGGTTCTGGGTTAGCGGGCTGACGGCTGCGGCTCAGCCGCCGCCGATCTCCTCGTGCTCGGCGTCGTGGGCCACGGGCTCGGCCTTGTCGCCTCGCTCCTTCTCGATGAGCGTGTAGAGCCACTCGCCCCAGGCGCGGATGTTCGGCCACGACTGCCAGAACTTCTCGAGCGTCAGGTCCCCGAACCTCGTCCAGGCTTCGGGCGGCTTGACTCCGGCGGCAACCTCCTCGATCGCCGCGATCGAGTCGTGCAGGCTCTCCTCGACCTCGTCCATTCCTACCTCCCACGAATTTGGCGACAGTCTAGTGGGGGCCGGCAGTGGGACGCGAAGCCACGGGTAAAGTTGGACGGATGCCGAACCAGCTCGCCTCCGCGACCAGCCCGTACCTGCTCCAGCACGCGGACAACCCCGTGGACTGGCACGAGTGGGGCGAGGAGGCGTTCGAGCAGGCGAAGCGAGAGGACAAGCCCGTTCTGCTCTCCGTGGGGTACGCGGCCTGCCACTGGTGCCACGTGATGGCGCACGAGTCGTTCGAGAGCGTGGACACGGCCCGGCTCATGAACGAGAGCTTTGTCTCGATCAAGGTGGACCGCGAGGAGCGCCCGGATGTCGACGCGATCTACATGGATGCGGTCCAGGCCATGAGCGGGCACGGCGGCTGGCCGATGACGGTGTTCCTGACGCCCGAGGGTCGGCCCTTCTACGCGGGCACGTACTTCCCGCCAGAGGACCGCCACGGGATGCCTGGATTCCCGCGGATACTCGAGGCCATCGCCGAAGCGTGGCGGGACGAGCGCGACAAGGTCCAGGTGCAGGGGCAGAAGGTGGTCGAGGCGATCTCGCGACGCGCGCCGATCTCGGACGAGCCGCTGAACGAGGAGCTGCTCCTCCAGGCGGCCCACGCCATACCCGGGGACTTCGACCCGGAGTGGGGCGGGTTCGGGCCCGCGCCGAAGTTCCCGCAGCCGATGACGCTCGAGTTCCTGCTGCGATGCGACGCGCGCGGGATAGAGGGCTCGCGCGACATGGTGAACGTGACGCTCGACCGGATGGCTCGGGGCGGGATCTACGACCAGCTCGGCGGCGGGTTCCACCGCTACTCCACGGATCGGACCTGGCTGGTCCCTCACTTCGAGAAGATGCTCTACGACAACGCCCAGCTCGCGAAGCTGTACACGCACGCGTGGCAGGTGACCGGCGACGAGACGCACGCGAGGATCGCCCGGGAGACGCTCGACTACCTCCTGCGCGAGATGCTGCATCCGGACGGAGGCTTCCACTCGGCGCAGGACGCGGACTCCGAGGGCGAAGAGGGCAAGTTCTTCGTCTGGTCGTGGGAGGAGCTCGTCGAGGTTGCCGGCGAGGACAACGCAGAGCGGCTCGGCGCGACGCCCGACGGAAACTGGGAGGAGCGCAACATCCTTTGGCAGCCGGACGCGAAGTGGCGCATTGATGGTGAGGCGCGGCAGCGCTTGCTGGAGGTGCGAGAGAAGCGGCCTCGCCCGATGACGGACGACAAGGTGCTCGCGGCCTGGAACGGCATGGCTATCTCGGCCCTGGCCGTAACCGGCAGGACCTCCGGAGTGTCGAAGTATCTGGATGCGGCGGAGCGGGCCGCGGACTTCGTGCTGTCCGCTCTCCGTCCCGACGGACGCCTGCTGCGAACTTGGCGAGACGGGCGCAACAGCGGGCCGGCCTACCTCGACGACTACGCCTTGATGGCTGCGGCGTGCCTCGACCTGTACGAGACGACGTTCGACGCTCGCTGGTTCGAGGAGGCTCGCCGGCTGGCCGACGACATGATCCGGCTGTTCCGCGACGATGCCGGCGAGGGCTTCTTCCAGACAGGCTCGGACGCCGAGCAGCTCGTGGTTCGGCCGAAGGAGCTATTCGACAACGCGGCGCCGTCCGGGAACTCGGTCGCGGCGGAGGTGCTGCAGCGGATCGCGCTGTTCACCGGAGACGCGGAGTACGAGGTGCACGCCGTCTCGGCGCTCAGGGCGGTGCGGGATCTGCTGACGCGAGCTCCCACCGGCTTCGGGCATGCGCTCGGCGCTCTCGACCTGTACGTGTCGGCATCGAAGGAGATCGCGATCGCGGGGGATCCGGCCGCCGCCGACACCCGCGAGCTGATCGCCGAGGTCTGGAAGCGGTACCTGCCGAACTCGGTGCTTGCGCTGGCGAAGCCGGGAGACTTCGCGGCGGCCGAGGCGATCCCCTTGCTTGAGGGTCGGGAGCCGGTTGACGGAGCCGCGGCGGCCTACGTCTGCGAGCGCTTCGTCTGCCAGCGCCCCGTAAGCACGGCTGAAGCGCTAGCGGCCCTGCTCGACTGAACCCGCAACTGCGAACCCTGTCTCAGATTTCACCCATATAAGGGAAATCTGAGAGAGGCTGGAGTCGAGGCAGCCTAGGCGCAGACGCCGGGCTCGCCTGTAGGCGTGGGGAACGGCAGGCCCTGCTGCACCCAGGCCTCGCCACCACCCTCCATCGTCGCGGCGTCGAAGCCCTTGGCGCGGAGCATCAGGCGGGCGACCTCGCTGCGGTTCGCGGTCTTGCAGTAGGCGACCACGGGCTTGCCGGGATCCAGCCCCTCCGTCTTGCCGGCCATGAGGTCGTTGAGCGGGATGTGCACGGCCCCCTCGATCCGGCCGGCGTCGACCTCGAACTGCTCGCGCACGTCGAGGATCTGGACCTCCTCGCGGCGGTCGTAGGTGTCCTGCGGGCTGATGTACTCGTCCATCCCCTAGAGGTTATCAATGCGAAGGGTGATGCCGAGGAGCCGCTCCAGCTCCTCGATCGTCGCGGAGGCCTCCTCGTGGAGCACGCCCCGCATGCCGGCGGCCTCGGCAGCCTGGATATTGGCCCTGAGGTCGTCGATGAACAGGCACTCCTCCGCGGGAAGCCCCACGCACTCGATGGCCATGTGGAAGATCTCCGCCTCCGGCTTGCGTAGGCCGACCCGGCCCGAGATCACGATCTCGTCGAAGAGCTCTTCGAGCAGATCGTGCGGGTAGTACTCGACGCCCCAGGAGTTGGACAAGAGAGCGGTCCTGATCCCGGTCTGCCGGGCCGTCCTGACGGCCGCGATCATCTGTCGGTCGAGCTTCAGGTCCCGGAGCATCCGGGTGACCAGGCTCTCGTGACGTAGGGGGCTCTCCAGGTCACGCGACAGCACGGTCGCCAGCTCGCGCTCGAAGTGGTGGGTCTCCAGGCGGCCGGTCTCGAATCTCGCCACGAGCGACTCGGCGTCGGCGTCTCCGTACGCGGCTTTCATCGCGGCACGGACGCGCTCGTAGTCGATCCCCTCGCGCTCGCAGAACGAGACGAACGCGTCTCGCAACGAGGTCGTCAGCACTCCCCCGAAGTCGACGATGAGCCCGCGGTAATCAGGCAGTCTCGGCCACCCCCAGGGCTCGCCGAGCCAGCGCGGGCACGCCCTTCTGGAGCAGCGCGAAGAACGGGTCGTCGGTCACGCCGGAGAGGTGTCTCGCGTACGCGCCCTCGAGCAGGATCGCGAGCTTCCAGGTCGCCAGGACCTCGTACCAGGTCACGTCGCCGACGTGCCGCCCGGTTTGCTTGGCGTAACGATCGACGAGCTCCTCGCGGGTCGGGAAGCCAGGCTGCCCGGTCACCTCGAGCTGCTCGGAGAGCAGGCGGTCGGCATCGTCGCCCGGCTCGCGCCAGAACGAGAGCATGTATCCGAGGTCCGCGATCGGGTCGCCGATCGTCGACATCTCCCAGTCGAGGATCCCGTTGATCCGCGCGGGCGGGTCCGACGCGAGCACGACGTTGTCGAGCTTGTAGTCGCCGTGGACGATCGTGGACGCCGGCGACTCGGGCTTGTTGCCCGCGAGCCAGGCGCCGACCTTCTCGAGGTCGGGAAGGGCGCGAGTGAGCGGCATGGTCAGCTCGAGCTGTCCGCTCCAGCGCTTGAGCTGACGGTCGAGGTAGCCGGACGGCCTCCCCCACCCCTCGAGGCCGACGGCCTGCCAGTCCACCGCGTGGAGCTCGGCCAGCGCGTCGATCAGCTCCTCGCCGATCCTGTGCCGCTCGCCCTCGGAAGCCCAATCGGGCAGGCGCTCGCGCACGACGATCCCATCTACGCGCTCCATCACGTAGAAGGGCGCGCCGATCACCGCCTCGTCCTCGCACGCCACGAGGGGTCGCGGGGTGCGCACCTGCGTGTCGGCGAGGGCCCTGAGCACTCTGTGCTCGCGCATCACGTCGTGCGCGGTGGGGAGGAACGCTCCACGCGGCGGCCGCCGCAGGATCCACTCATGGCCGGAGCGGCGGATGAAGAACGTCTCGTTCGAGTGCCCGGCCCGGTGCCTCTCCACCGCGAAGGGCCCCTCGCCCGGAAGCTTCGCGTCGAGGTACCGCGTCAGCCCCTCGGCATCGACCAACGGCCGTTCGGCATCCTGAGTGGACGGGCTGCCCGGGCGCTCGGTCATGCGAGGCCGCCGAGGGCGCCGCGCGTGGTGCCCTCGGCCTTGGCGGCCTTGAGGAGGTTCCGGGCGATCACCATGCGGTGTACCTCGGACGGGCCGTCGTAGATCCGTGCGGCTCGGGCGTCCCGGTACATGCCCTCGAGCGGTGTGTCCTCCGAGTAGCCGAGCGAGCCGTGTACCTGTATCGCGCGGTCGACGATGTCACCGAGGGCCTCGGAGACGAACACCTTGACGAACGCGACCTCCTGCTTGAAGTCGAGGTCGTTCTCGATCTTGTAGGCGGCATGAAGCACCAT
>JBOGVX010000209.1:0-2420 GCA_050693165.1 Actinomycetota bacterium
GCCTTCACCCGCGAACGCTTCGGCCCTATCTACCTCCGCCCGGGTCGACCCGCCCCGGGGAACGCGGATGCGGTGGTCTGGATGGATTCCGCCGGGACGACCCGGCGACGAACGAGGCGGTCAGACCTCGTCCGCGAGGGACGGCCTCAGCAGCCAGCCACCTCGGAGGTCGTAGGTCTATCTGAATCCATGTCTTAGGACCACCTCCTTTCTCCGTGCCGCAATCATCCGACGGAGACGGCGGTTTGACAAGCAAGGACGGGTCACGATTCCGTGAAAAATCTGGAGCTTCAGCGAACGAGCCGCGAGAGCCGGCGGTCCGCCAGGACCTTCCCACCCGTCTGGCACCGGGGGCAGTAGGTCACCTCGTGCGACTCGTACGAGACTCGGCGCAGGTCGTCTCCGCAGCGGGGACATGGACGGCCGTATCTGTTGTGGACGGTGAAATGATCACCGAGCTTCGTCGGCAACCCGCCGCTCCTCTTCCGTTCCACTTTCAGTGCCTCCTTGAGCACCTCGCGGATCGCGTCGAGCAGCGCGCGGCGCTCTGCGGTCTCCAGCTGCGCCAGGGCGACATACGGAGACAGCCGGGCGCGATGCAACGAGTCGTCGGAGTAGCCGCGACCGATGCCGACAACCGTTCGCTGGTCCCTGAGGATCGTGTGAACCCGGCGCCGATCCTTCCCGTTGCGGATCAGCTCTTCGAACTCCTTCGAGTCCGGCTCTGGCCCAAGCCGTTCCAACGGTCCTTCGTCTCCCTCCGCCAGAACCCACCAGCCGGCCCGTCGCTCGGTCCCGAACTCCTTCACCAGGACCGACGGCGCGTCCTCGAACCGCATCCGCAACACCGCACCCCTCGGCTTCGTCGACTTCGGCGGGTCCTCGATGTCGATGCGCCCGCCCTGCGAGAGATGGACGAGGAGCCGAGACGCCTCCATCTCGAAGATGAGGTACTTCCCTCGGCGGCCGACGGCCCGCAGCCGGCGGCCGACCAGTGACTCGGGCGGAGGATCGAAGGTCTTGAGCGCCGAGAACTGCATGGCGTCCAGGCCCCTCAGGACCGCGCCGGACAGGGAGCGCTCGAGACGCTCGGAGAGCGCCTGAACCTCCGGGAGCTCAGGCATGGGACGAGTCTAAGGAGGTTGCTCGAAAGGGGTACCGGGTCTACCTTCGACGATGTGGAAACCCGGCTCGAGTCACGCCGCGGCGATACCCTGATCAGGCTTCTCCTCGTCTTGCCGTCCCTCGTGTGGGTCGTCGCGAACGTCCTGAAGTTCGAGATGGGCGTCGATGCTCCCTACGACTTCCTGCGACCCGTGATCGGCCCGGGAACCGAGCTCGCCGAGATGGCCGTGGCCGCCGTGGTCATCCTGGGACCACTGGCCGCGATCCTGCTGACCCTGTTGCGGACGACGCGGATCTCTCTGACCCGGACGAAGGGCGGCGTGCGAGCAAGGGGGTCGCTGAGCGCCAGGTGGGGTGACATCGCGATCCTCGGATTCGCGGCGGCCTCGCTGGTCGTTATCGGTTTCTACGTGATCGCCGAGTTCTCAGGTTCCGAGTAGCTCGCGCAGGTCGTCCAGCAGCTCCTGGGGATGGCCCTCGATGTCGCGCACCCGGTAGGCCTTCCGGATAACGCCCTCCGGATCGATCAGGTACGTGCGCCGCTTCGTCCATTCGGGCATCGGCTCGGCCGGGGCCCGCTTGGTCTCGTACAGCGTCCCGACTTCCGTATCCGGGTCCGCGAGTAGCCTGAACGGGAAGTTGTAGAGCTTGGCGAACTCCCTCTGGTAGTCGACCGTGTCGAAGGACGCGCCGATTATCTCGACACCCAGCTCTTCGAACTCTGGGGCTCGATCACGGAGCCCCTTGCCTTCCCGCGTTCAGCCGTCGGTGAAGGCCTTGGGGAACCACCAGAAGACGACCCACCGGCCCCGCAGGTCCGCCAGGGATACAGGCTTTCCCTCGTTGTCGGGAAGCGTGAAGTCGGGGGCGGGGATGCCCTCGGCGAGCATCCGCGGATTCTAACCGTCGACCTGTTGAGCTTCGGGCGGCTGCCGTCGGAGCAGGCGGCGTCCCCACCAGATCGCGAGAGCGGCCACCCACACGCGGAACGAGAGGGACTCCACCGCCGTCACCACCCGGGATGCGGTGCTCGGCTCCTGCTCGAACGGGTCGAAGGGGAAGATCTGCGTCCCGATCGCGCTAACGATCCAGACCGCCAGCCCGACGAGCATGGCCCGCCACAGCGCCCTTGCCACTGTTCCGGTAATGAGACTGGTCGCCAACATCTCGCCGCGGCGGCGAACCTCCCGCCTTATCAGGGTAAGGCCAACGAGCAGCACGAGGCCACCGAGGGCGACGTTGTAGCCGATCAGGGTCAGCGCGTAGGGAAGGGTGGAGGCTAGGAAGAGCTCGAC
>JBOGVX010000210.1:0-13363 GCA_050693165.1 Actinomycetota bacterium
GA
Source organism: Actinomycetota bacterium (assembly GCA_050693165.1). GTDB lineage: Bacteria > Actinomycetota > UBA4738 > UBA4738 > CALAEC01 > CAZKFH01. Next base: position 3 of record JBOGVX010000210.1, read on the forward strand.
CGAGGTTGGCGTCCTCGAGCACCCGCAGGTGCTTCATGACTCCGAAGCGGGTCATCTCCAGCTCGGACTCGAGCTCCGTCAGCGTGCGGCCGTCACGCGCGAAGAGCCGGTCGAGCAGGAAGCGCCGCGTCGGGTCGGCGAGCGCCTTGAACACCTTGTCGTCGTCGGTCACGGTCCCAGATGATACGTGACCAGATAGTCACATGTCAACGCAGGGATCTAGTAGGCAACTGCGTTTGTGAACGTGCACATAGGTTCGGGGCCGGTCGGCGACGAAGCAAGCAAGCGAGATGAGACTCATGCTCGGGTATCTGCTCGCGGCATCTCTGGCTTCCCCGGCGGCCGCCGCGGAGTCGGACACCGTCCAGATTCCCGCGCCCCGGATCGGGGACGCCTGGACGATCGACGCCGAAGGGATGAGCTGGGACCTGCGCGCGACCGAGATGGGCACGGCCGTCGATCGGCTCGGGCGTGAGCGCGAGGCGATGATCGTCGATGTGGAGGGCCCACACCCCATCTCGGGGGAGCTCAAGGAGGTCACCCGACACACGATCGCTGTTGACGCCTCGTCCGGAGTCTCGATCGCGGACCTCACCGCCTGGGAGTTCTCCGGCGACTCGGAGCCGGGGGCGTACTCCTCGTACGAGCCCAACAATCCCGATGGGTGGCCCGGATGGGTGATAGGGGGAGGCCTCCTCACCGGCCGTGAGCTGGCCGTCGGCGACACCGTCGAGGTGACCTTCGTGATGACCTCGACGCGCGGCGCCGACACTCTCGCCCTTCAGGTGGAGGAGGCCGAACCGGGGCCGTGGGGACGATGCGTCCGAGCCTCGGGGAGAATCCATTACCCAACATGGATCACGTGGACCGGAGGTGAGTACCACCGGCGCTCCCTAGACGTCGCGGTGGACACACTCGTTTGCGAGGGATCGCCCTACGCGATCGAGACCGAGCTGTCCTCCGAGTCGGGGGATCTCGCATGGGCGGCCGGCACGGAGCTGGTGTCCTTCGAGGCCGGTCAGGGCGAACCGGCTGTCATGCCGGGCCAGTACTCCGAGCCGGCCAGGCATGCGGTGGGAGCGACCGCACCGTTCGACGGTGCCCTCCGCGACGGCGGGCCGCTTCCCATCTGGAGCCTGGAGGGGGCCCAGGAGACGGCTGCGGAACTCGCCCCAGGTCTCCTCGCCTGGCGAGCTGCGAACCCCGACGGGTACCTGGTCGAGGCGGAGTACACGCGACCGGAAGACGAGGCGGGAGCCGTCGCCGGAGTCGGCGCCGAGCAGTGGAGGCTCGTTTTCGCCGCTCCTTCAGGATCGCAGCATGCGGTCCTGGCGCAGCTCAGGCTGGGTGTTGCCACCGCCGTGGATCTTCCTCAGGGACAGGCCTATCCGGCCACGGTCCCGCCGCTGGCGTCGCACCCGGATGAGGTGATGACGGCCGCGGGAGCGATCGCCGCCTGGCGACAGCATTCGGGCTCCTCGGCCGTCCCGACCGGGCTCCGCTGGACCCCACTCCACAACGACCGCTGGTTCGTGCTGGGTGAGGTGAGGGGCTTATGCACGGAGGATGGATGCCAGGCCACGATCGGCATGGAGATGCCGTTCCGCTACGACAGTGGGGCGGCCGAGACGGGCGAGCACCCCGTCCCGCAGGCTGGCGCTGTCGCTTCTTAGACTGAATGCGCAGGGTCAGGGCGCAGGCCGGCCAAGGTGACGGAAACGAGGCGGCGAACCGCGGCCTTCGACGACAGGCTCCTCGCTGCTGCGAGTGCGTAGAGGCAGTAGCCGGCCAGCTCGTCGGGAGCGACGTCGTGTCGAAGGTCGCCCGTCTTGGCGCCCTCGGCCACCAGGGCTCGGATCATGCCGCGGAGCTTCCGCTCCGCTCGCGTGACCTGCTCGTCTCGGTGAAGGAAAGCTGCCAGCTCGGCGTCGCCATGGCCGTGAGATTCCCGGGAGATGAGGGCGTAGGCCTGAAGCACGGCTTCGAGTCGCTCCACTGGATCGCCGCCTTGATCCCGGACGTGGGCGAGATGTTCCAGGTGCCCGCTGATCTGGCGTTCGTGCCAGGCGAGCAGGATGGCTTCGACGTCCGAGAAGTACTTGTACAGCGTGGCGCGTCCGATGCCGGTTTCCTCGGCGATCTGCGACATAGTGACCGAGAGCAGCCCGTCCTCGGCAACCAGCGTTGCGGTCGTGTCGAGGATCGCTTGGCGGACCTCGCGGCGGTGCGCGTCGATCGTCGCCGTCCAAAGCTTGGGCACGATCCCAGTATAGCGTGACCGAGACACTCTGAGTTGACATCGACAGTCTGTCTCGATAGAGTACCCCACTCATGCCACGCTGGGTGAAGGTGTTCATCATCGTCGGGATTGTGTTGGTCCTGGGCTTCGTCGTCTCGATCATCGCTGGCGTCGAGCACGGTCCCGGTTTGCACACGCCGGGAGACGGATCGGGCGAACACTCGCCTCCTGTCGAGCACGGCCCATAGCCCGGTTGCGCCAGCTATGAGGATGTCTCCCGGCCTCCGCAAGCTGACCCTGGCCGTGCATCTCACCGTCTCGGTGGGGTGGATCGGCGCCGTCGCCGCCTACATGGCTTTCGATTTCGCCGCCGCTACCGGGCAGGAGGCGGAAACCTTGCGGAACGCCTATCTGGCGATGGAGCGGATCGCGGAGCACGTCATCGTCCCGCTGGCTATCGCGTCGCTGGTTACGGGGCTGGCCATCTCGCTCGGGACCAAGTGGGATCTGTTTCGGCATTACTGGGTGCTGATCTCGTTCCTGCTGACCACGTTCGCCACGATCGTCCTGCTGAGAGAGACGCAGGTGGTCAGCTCTTACGCGGAGATAGCCGCCGACCCCACAACGACAGGTGGGGGCCTCCGTGCGCTTCCGAGCACGCTTCTCCACTCGGTCGGCGGCACGGTGGTTTTGCTCGTGATCCTGGTGCTGAATATCTACAAGCCGCGTGGATTGACGCGATACGGCCGTCGTATGGAAGCCGAGGAGCGAAAGCCCTCAGCGCCCTAGGATCATGGGTAAGGAGAAGATCGGATCAGCCGGTCGAGCCCTCCGTCTGCGGACGCTGGCGGCTGAGTGTTGCCAGGTACCGCTCCCAGCCCTGGCGGTGCATCCCTCTCTCGCTTTCGGGCAGCCCCGTGTGACGGACCCGCACGAGCGTTCCCTCGCCATCCGCCTCGAGCGTGAACTCGACCGTGCTCGAGCCCGGCGGCATCTTCGGGTTCCCTTCCCAACCCCAGGTCACCACGACTCGGTTGGGCCGTTGGACCTCGACGTACTCGCCGAGCATGACGTTTCCCTCGATGACCACTCGGAACCGGCCTCCGGGGCGAGGGTCGAGGTCTGCCTCGGATCCCTGCCAGCGAACGTATAGCGCGGGATCGACCAGGAACTCGAAGACGAGGTCTCGGGGCGCGTCGACCCGCGTCTCGAGCTCCACGGACCCGTCGGTCATCGGCGCTTCCGCCTGTGCTCGGTCTCGGCGGCGGACTTGAGGCGGCCGAGGTCGGTCCGCCACATCTCCTCGAGGACCCGGCGAAGCGGCCCCAGCGCTTTTCGGTCGGCGCGGTAGAGCCGGCGGTTCCCGTCGCGGCGCTCGGTGACCGCTCCGGCCCGCTCCAGGACGCGGAGGTGCTGGGACACCGCCGACCAGGACACATCGACCTGAGCGGCAATCTCGCCGGCGGCGAGCTCCTCGGTCCAGACAAGCCGCAGGATCTCGCGCCGCGTCGGGGGCCCCACGGCCTGGAAGAGCGCGTCCATGTCCCTCGTATTGAAGCACAACCTGAAATAGAACTTGACAAGTTGTTTCAGTCTCTACTTAAATAGGTTCTCGTACCAGAGGCGAGAGGAGGATCCAGTGACGGCAGACATGCTGCATGCGGTCGAGATCCAGGCGGATCCCGGCACCGTGTACCGAGCGATCACCACCACGGAAGGGGAAGCGGGCTTCTGGACCAAGGACAACGACACTCCACCGGAGGTCGGCTCCGTGGCCAGGTTCGGGTTCCCCGAGGCCCCGGTCGACGTCCGCATGCGGATCGAGAAGCTCGAGCCGGACTCCATAGTCGAGTGGGCTTGCGAGGGTGACTTCCCGGGCTGGGGAGGCACCAGCGTGAGCTGGGAGCTCGAGCCCAAGGATGGAGCCACCCAGCTCATGTTCCGGCACGGAGGCTGGCCGACGAAGTACTCGGATGCGGAGTGGGCCTCCGTGAACTTCGTGTGGGGCCAGATCGTCGGCCGCCTCAAGGCCTACGCGGAGAGCGGAAAGCCCCAGCCCTTCTTCCCATAGCCAGGCCCTTCCTCGGAAGCGACCCCTCCTTCTAAAGGAATACGGATGCTTGGCCCAACGTGATCCCGCGGAGCAGCGCGACGTAGCGGGCCATGCAACCAGGCTTTCAGTGTCGAGCGATGCGGGCGAGCGATCGCAGAGGCGACCCTCGAAGGAACGGTGGTGCGTCGGAGTAGTGCGGACTCATCTCGAGCCATTCGGATGGTTTCGTTCTCGTAGGATGGCGGCGTGGCGTATGACGAAGACCTCGCGGATCGCATGCGTGAGCTTCTCGCGGGCACGCCGGGGCTGACCGAGCAGAAGATGTTCGGGGGACTGGGCTTCATGATCGGCGGAAACATGGCGATCGGCGCGAGCGGACAGGGCGGAGCCCTGGTCCGAGTCGACCCGACGCGGTCCGACAAGATCGTCGAAACCACCAAGGCGCGGCTGATGGAGATGCGCGGCCGTCAGATGGCGGGGTGGTTGAGGGTCGACTCGGATGACCTGAAGACGAAACGTCAGCTGGAGAGGTGGGTCACGCTCGGCTCGGACTACGCGAAGTCGCTACCCCCGAAGCGTTAGGGGTGCCGAGCTTACGTCGTGGGGTGCACAACGCGGGGTAGGCTTTTGCCAGATCCCCAGCGAAGGGAGGGTGCATGAGCCTCGACGTCTTGAGCGAGCTCAACTGGCTCGCGGTACTGGTAGCCACCGTGGCCTTTTTCGTCCTGGGAGGCATCTGGTACTCGAATGCTGTCTTCGGTAAGGCATGGGCCCGCGCCGACGGGTACCAGCGACCCGAGGGTCAGTCGCCCGGGGCCGTCTGGTTCATCGTCCCGTACATCAGCAACTTCATCGGCGTGCTGGTCACGGCGATGCTCGCCGTCGCGACGGGCAGCACGACGGTCGGGGATGGCCTGGTGCTCGGGGCGGTCGTCGGGGTCGGTTTCAGCGGTGTCATCCTGGTCATCTCCCTGACCAGGCCTAACCCCACCATGTACACCCTGATCAACAGCCTGTACCAGATCGTCGGGCTGCTCGGGGTGGGGGTGATCCTCTCGGTCTGGGACTGAGCCGAGTGGAGCGGCTCTGGGCGCCGTGGCGAGGGGAGTACGTCAAGCAGGCGTCCAAGGGCGAGGATCAGGGGTCGTTACCGATCAGCTGCGAGTGACGCACCGGAGACGCGTGGTAGCTGAATGATTGCGGACCGCTTTGATGAGAGAGTTCTCCGATGGGGAGGCTGATCGTCACGGAGTTCGTGACGCTGGACGGCGTCGCCGAGGCTCCGGGCCATGAGGAGCACCGGGACGGCAGGAACGCCTGGGCCCTGGCGGGAATGTCCGAGGATCTGCAGCATTACAAGACCCACGAGCTCGATGACCCGGATGCGCTCCTATTGGGAAGGGTGACCTACCAGATCTGGGAGGCATTCTGGCCAACGGCGACGACGGATAACCCACTCGCCCACAGGATCAACAGCATGAGGAAGTACGTCGCTTCGAAGACCCTCACCGAAGCTCGATGGACCAATACCGTGATCCTCAGCGAAGACATCCCTCGGCAAGTCGCCGGAATCAAGCAGGACCACGAGGGAGGCATCCTTATCGGCGGCAGCTTGGACCTGGTGAACTCGTTGATGCCGCATGGTCTCATCGACGAGTTCCGTCTCATCATGTTCCCGGTGGTTCTCGGAAGCGGAAAGCGCCTGTTCAGAGACGAGATGGACACCTCCCATCTACGGCTCACGGGAACACGCCCCTTCGCCTCCGGGGCTGTGCTGCTGACCTATGAGCCGACCCCCGAAGCCCCGACGTCCGAGTACGTGGAGAGATTCAGCTTCACGCAGGAGCAGGTCGAGTCCATGCAGGCCGCGCAGAACACGGACCGCGTGCTGGCGTCGGTCCTATTCACCGACATCGTGGACTCCACCGGGCGCGCCGCCGAGCTCGGTGACCGGCGGTGGCGCCAGCTCATCGACCGGCACGACACCGCCGCTCGGGATGCCGTGAAGCGGCTCCACGGGAGGTTCGTGAAGAGCACCGGCGACGGCATCCTGGCAACGTTCGATGCTCCCACCCGAGCGCTCCGGTGCGCCTTCCAGCTCAACGAGACCATGTCAGCCATGGGGCTGGATATCCGGGCCGCGATCCACACTGGAGAGATCGAGATCCGCGAAGGGGACGTCGGCGGGATAGGCGTGCACATCGCTTCGCGCGCTCTCGCCGAGGCTAAGGACCGACACGTGGTCGTCACCCGGACCGTGCGCGATCTGGCCACCGGTATCGACCTTTTGTTCACGCCTCTCGGCGCGGTTGGCCTGCGGGGCGTGCCGGGGGAGTGGGAGCTCTTCGAGGCCTCGACGAAGGGCTAGCACGATCGCGTAACCGGTGGAAGGCTGTCTAACGGACCCAGAATCGGGCGAAACGGTCACTTTCCAGGCCTGTTCGTAACGAACGAGCCTTCCCTTCGTACCTCATATGTATGCGGGAGCAAGCGGCTGTCCGCCGTCCCATTTGGCGACACCTTGATCCTGTTCCAGCAGGTATAGCCACGGCCGATGACGTCGAGATGACCGCGGACTTCCTGGACGCCGTGGTTGCTACCGAAAACGACAATCTCGTGCACTACGCTCAGGTCATCGCCCAGGCGAGCGACAACGACAACATCACCTGTCGCGTCGATAAGCCGGTTTTCGTCAGCCAGCCGGAGATCGACGGCCGGGTCACCGTCAAGGGTGAGGACGACGCAGCTACAACTGTGGAGTGTGCCGATCTGATGTTGGAGGCACAAGAGGTTATCGACGGAACCCTGTATGTCCAGTACCTCAGGCTCTATGGGAACGCGGACATCGACGCCGACTGGATCCGAGTGGATGCGGCCGATAGGCCGGTCACCGGAAGCATGGCTCACGGTGTCGGCGCCGCCGCCGGCGTGCTGAGCTACGTCTTCCCTGCGAACCACCCCTCGCAGGGACGGCCGCACCGGGCATGCATCGACCTGGCCTGGCCCAAGGACTTCGCGCCACTGTGCCAGGTGTTCGTGAGCAAGACGAAAAGCACCGTTTGAGCAACTGAATAGGAGTGGGCGGGGTTAGAGCCCCGCCCACTCGACTACAGATCGGAGGAGACGATGGTCGGCCCCGCAGCATCTAGGCGGACGCGCTTCAGCACACGCGGCAAGGTTGGCGTGGCCATGCTCCTAATGATCGGGCTTCTTCCCAAGCCCGGCTTGGCTGGTGCCGCAACGGAGCACATCCCTGAGATCACAGGCAAGACCACCGTCACGTTCGATGGGACCTCTGGGATACGCCTGCGGGTCCCGCAGGACGTGACTCTTACCTCGAACGACATAGAGCTAACGCTGGAAGGAAGCGATGCAGCGATGGGCCAGCTGGCACCCCTGGACCACCCCTGCAAAGCTGGATTCGAGAACGACGACAGCAACCCCCAGTGGTGCGGTGATTATTCGTTCCGGATGCTCGAAGGTTGGAGGAGCTCTCCCATGGTCTTCGCTCCCGGCCTGACCACCCTCGAGGCAGGCCGGATCGATCTCTACATGGTGACGAAGGGTGTGGCGACAGTGACGCTGACGGTCCCCGAGCTGGAGGGAACCGTCTCATACAAGGCCACGGGTGAACTCGACGGAACCATCGTCAAGCATCCGGTTGCCTGTCCCACGCAGAACGTGACTGGGTGCGAGCACCAAGGATGGGGTGGCCAGGTATTCACGGACGTCAAGCCTCCCGCCAGGGTGGGTTCGGTGTCTTTCGTTCAGCGCCCTAACAAGCTGTCGGGCCCGGACGTGCCGACTCCCGGCAGCATCGCGATCGGCTCGTGCATCTACCCGAGCTTCTACAACCCCGAGAAGACGGCAGATCCCGAAGATCATCCTCGCGGATGTGACCCCGATGAGTCAGGGTCCTTGACCTTCCAGAACGTCTACGTCACGGGGACCGTGAACCCTCTCAACATCGCGGACGCTCATTTCCGCGCCGAGCTCGCCAAGACCTCCGGTCCGTTCTACACGGGCTTCGCCGCCCACCAGCTGGAGTCTGCAGAAGAGCTGGAGGGCCCCGGAAGGTACGGCTCGTACGGGTACTGGTACAGTCGCGAGATCCGCTGCTCAAGCGGTGACTGGACCGACTGCGAGGAGTAACGCGACTCTTAGCTGCCTTCCATCAGCTCCGCGAGCTTGACCGTGGTGCTCCAGCTTCGGATGGTCATGCTCTTGTACACAGGCAAGTAGAAGATCCGGCCTAGACGGCTCCGAGTTGCCTTGCTCGTCAAGCGCGAGTGGTAGAGCACCCCAGGTCCGGCGTACACCTGATCCACGCCCTCCTTTATCGGAATGTCCTTGACGACCCCCGGCGGCCTTGAAAGGGGGCTTCAGGAAGAGGACGTCGGACCTGAAGCGGGCCGGCTGTGCGCCGAAGCCCTTGGGTGCCTTCTCCAGGATGCTGCGCATCTGAGACTTCGATCGAACAACCACGTTGGCCTCGTACTTCTTGAACCTCGCACTCAGCAGCGTCTCGATCTTCTTGGTCAACGTTGCCGCCGAACGCTCGCTGGACTCGAAGATCACGTTCCCGCTGGCGATGTAGGTCGCGACATTCTCGAAGCCCCCTTCCTCGAAGGAGGCCTTGAGGTCGGCCATCTTGATCAGGTTCTTGCCTCCGACGTTGATCCCGCGGAGCAGAGCAACGTACCTGCCCATGAGGCACAGTGTCTCAAAGAGGACGGAGGGAAGGGAGGTTGACGTGGCCTACGACGAGGAGCTCGGCGACAGGGTCCGCGAGATCTTGCTCGAGGACGGGGAGGTCGACGAGCGCAAGATGTTCGGCGGGCTGGCGTTCATGGTGAACGGGAACATGTGCTGCGGGATCGTGAAGGAAGACCTGATGCTTAGGTTGGGGGAGGAGCGTGGCGAGAGTGCGCTGGAGGAGCCGCACGTGAGACCCATGGATTTCAGCGGCAGGCCGATGAAGGGCTACGTGTACGTCGCCCCGGCCGGGTCGAAGGACGAGGCCGAGCTTCGCAAGTGGATCCGGCTGGCCCGGGCCTTCATCGACACCCTCCCTCCGAAATAGCTGCGCCTTTAGGGTGCTCGATATGGAGCTTCGAAGGGTCGCGACGTCGGAGCTGACCGCCACCGAGATCGAGGCACTGCGCGAGATGATCTGGGCCGCCTTCGCCGACGACGCCGAGCCGTTCACCGAGGAGGACTGGGGGCACGGCCTCGGGGGTATCCATTTCGTCCTGGAGGAGAGCGGAGCGATCATCGCTCACGCCTCGGTGGTCGAGCGAGAGATTCACGCGGGCGAGGAGCAGCTTAGGACTGGCTACGTCGAGGCCGTGGCGACTCGCACGGACCTCCAGGGGCGGGGCCACGGATCCAGGGTGATGCGCGAGGTGGGGGAGTACATCGACCGCGGATTTCCCCTCGGCGCGCTCGATACCGGAAGCCAGGGGTTCTATGACCGGCTCGGATGGGTGATCTGGAAGGGACCCACTTTCGTCCGTACGGGTGAGGGCCTTGTTCGAACGGCTGAGGACGACGGCAACGTGATGGTCCGCCTCACGCCAACATCACCCGACCTCGACCTGTCCCTCCCGATCAGTGCCGAGTGGCGGCCGGGAGACGTCTGGTAGGCCGTTAGCTCGCCGCAAAGGGGACCAACGAGAGCGCCAGCTCTCGAAGCTCAGCATCATCGATCGAGAGGCTGCGGAGCTCGACGTGGGTCCCCTCTTTGTCCAGACGGACGACGCTCTGAGTGGGATGAGCGCGGTGGTCTTTCCCGAGCCCGAGGGTTCGACCCCCCGTCCACTCGATCTCAGGACGTTCGGGTAGGGGATCGCCCGACTCGACCAGCTCGATCAGGCGGATCTCGTTGCCGGGCTCGGGTGACAGGTAGGTGATCCGCGCACGCAGTGGATCACCCGTTAGCGGATCCGCGGGCTCGAGCGTGGCAGTCGGCGGCCCGAAGGGTGGCCGCTCGGGAACGAGGAGCACGAAGGGAACGGCCTCGGCGAGGTCGGCGAGGCGCATCGAGCGCGGGGACGCGACCGGATCGGCCGGCTTCTCGGTCGGAGGCTTGAACGTGTCCTCGGGAAACACCTCGTCGAAGGCGACTTCTGTCATCTCGAGGATCCGGAACGGCTCGCTGTCGAATCGTGCTTCGGAACGAAGCAGCACTCCATGCTCGGCATCGATCAGCAATCGGTACTCGTCACCGCCCGATCCGAGGCCGGAGGCCGCATCGCGCAGCTGCCGCGCCTCCTCATCCTCCTCATCTATCTCGCTGGGGCGGGCGACCATCTCGACAACAGGTCGCCCGATAAAGGTAGAGCGGCCAACAACCTCTAGCTCGACGCCGGGAAGGATGTGGCTGGCATCGATCAAGGATTCCCCAGGTCCCATTCCATGCCCGCTATTGGGATCGCCCCGGTTCGTCATGCCACCTCGAGATGGCGACCAGCTCCACCAGGTGTCTGCGACGAACAATGCAGTAACCATCTCGTCCCCGACTCCAAACTGGACGCGCGCGCGATCAGGCTTCGCGATGAGCACCTTCCAGGTCTCGCTCGTCTCTTCGGGCGGCGGTTCGCCACCCGCGTCGCCGAAATGCATCACCGCCGTGCCGGGGGAGATCGCTCGCATCCACGCCTTCTGGTTACGAGCTGTGTGCACCCACTCCGTGCCGGCGGCGCGCAGGTTTCGCCACCTGTTAGGCGAGGTGTGGATGAGCTCGAGGACCGGGCCGAGCTCGCTCACGAAGCCTCACCTACCGATGCGGCGATGTCCACGATGACGTCGCGAGGCAGGTCCGAGCCGAGCTCGACCCAGTAGCCGTCATGCTCTGCCACCACATCCTGGAAGTAGCCGCTCTCCTCGTGGTCCGGGACGAGAACGCGAGTCCCCTTGCGCTGCACCTCGACGCCCCGATACATGGCGGCTTCCCTGTCCACGGCTGGGCCCTGGCGCAGGTGAAGGCCCGCCCGATGGCCGGGGTCAAACGCCCACGAGAGGCCGACCCACTCCGGGGGATCGAGCGGATCGACAACGCATCTGAGTAGCCGCGCGCCCTCCGGAAGGAAGGAGGGGAGGCGCACGGGAAACGTGACCTGCTCGCGAGCTTCCTCGAGCGACATCTCCAGCGGCTCGTCTCGCGTCCGGTGCACTCGCCGGAGGTCTTCCGGGTATGGACGGGAGAAGACCGCGGGCTCGACCTCCTCGTCGAAGAATATCTCCGTCACCTCGGTCCAGGAGTTCTTCAGGGCAACCCCGCGCTCGAGGTCGATCACGACCTCGCTGGGCGGCTCTTTCGCGGGGTCCAAGACCTCCCACCATCGCCAGTCGCCGCCGCCCGGCCGAGGAGTCGCCCGAAGCAGGACCGCGCGCCTGCCGGCGACTTCCTGCTCGCCGAGCACCTCCAGGACGAATGCCGCCAGCAACGAGCGTGTGTGCACCAGCGCGAAGTCCGGATCCAGGCCGAGGCCCACCCCGGGCTCGCCGTCGTTCGTGTGCGCTTCTCCTGTGGACTCGTAGGTCCACCACGTAGGTCCGTTACGAACCGAAGCGTGACTACCTCGGGGGCTGTCCGTCTCGAAGCGCCAGTGGGCGTCGTCCACCCACCACATCCGCCAGCCGCATTCCTTCCTGCGACCCACCGCTCGAACGGACCGGAATCGCGAACGGCTGGAGTGGATGAGCTCGAGCACCTCGGCGAGTTCGGCTGTCATCGTGATCGAGAGTCTAGGTCGAGCACCCAAACCTAGTGGCCGGCGGTTCACTCCCAAGTGTTCGTGCAAGCCTGTTCTATTGGAGTTAGGGAAACCTCTCGTAGGATGGCAGCGTGGGCTATGCGAAGTTGCTGCCTGAGCAGCCCAGATGACCTCGATGGAGAGACTGTGGGCGCCGTGGCGAGGGGAGTACGTCAGGGGCCTGCGCGGTGGGGAAGACGAAGGGGGTTGCCTCTTCTGTGAGCTGCAGAAGCAGGACGACGAGGAGGCGCTTATCCTCGCGCGCAGCGAGCACTCGTTCGCCGTGCTGAACCGGTACCCGTACAACAGCGGCCACCTGATGGTCGCGCCGCTCCGGCACGTCGGCGAGCTCGAGGATGTGAAGGATGACGCGAACCTCGACATGCAGCGACTGCTCCAGCGCTGCATCCGTGCGCTCAAGGAGGCGATGGAGCCGGACGGCTTCAACCTCGGGATGAATCTCGGCCGGGTCGCCGGCGCCGGCGTCCCCGACCACCTCCACTGGCACGTCGTCCCCCGCTGGAACGGCGACACCAACTTCATGCCCCTGGTAGGGGAGACCAAGGTGCTCCCCGAACAGCTGGGTGAAACACGGAGCAAGCTTCAGGCCGCGCTGTAGATCAAGACCCGGCGCGAAGCCTCGAGAACACCTCAGCCGAGTCGTCGGAGTCCCACCGCTCGACGACCCGGCCGCCATGGAAGTGCATGATGGTGATGCCGGTCATCGAGATCTCGTTGCCGGTCGGCGCGATTCCCATCAGCTCTCCGGTCTGGGTGCCCCTCACGGTGTACCTGCAGACCAGCTTCGTGCCGTCGCCGAACGCCTCGTGGATCTCCAGCTGCACTCCCGGCACCGCGGCGTGGAAGCCCTTGTACATGCCGGCCACCTCCACCCTGTCGGGGAACTCGTACGTACCGGCGTGCAGCCGGATGTCGTCCGCGTATAGCTCCAGGTAAGAGTCCACGTCCCCCGCGTTCCATGCCTCGACGGCCCGCATCAGAGCCTTCTCGTTATCCTCGAAGCCCATCAGTGGCCTTCCTGCTCGAGGAAGCGCATCCCGTTCTTCTCGAAGATCCCGATCACACGCTCCATGTCGATGTCTTCCTCGGCGGGCTCAGGCTGGCTGGCGGGGACGCCGGCCTCGCGGAACAGGTCGTCCCGGTTCTTAGGGCTGATCCACAGCCACCGGCCCTGGCCGGACTCGCCGAACTTGAGCGCGTGCGGGACGCCCTTGGGCAGGAACGCCAGCGTGCCCGGCTCTCCCTTGAACTCGTCGTCGCCGCACGTGACGACGACCTCGCCCTCCAGGTA
>JBOGVX010000211.1:0-10600 GCA_050693165.1 Actinomycetota bacterium
GACGAACTGTTCCGTCGCCTGGATGAACTCAGGGTTCGAGGTCTCGACTACCTGGTGGAGAAGGTGCCGCCGTCGGACGTCGATGACTTCAAGCTCAACTCACTCATGGACGTCTCCTACAAACGGATCCTGAATCGCTTCTTCTCAAGTTCGAAGCCTGAGGTCAGCAGGGTGGTGTTAGACAACTACAATCTTGGGTCCGCCCTTCACCACTATCTCCAAAGACTCGAGTCGCAGGGAGCCGAGGTCGTGGTGGCGTATCGGGCCGACGACACGTACATCGAAACGAGAGTAGCTTCGGTGGTGGCGAAGCGAGAGCGCATCGAGGAGCTGCGGGCCTTGAACGGAGACCCCGAGTTCAGGGTTGATGGGCTCTCGGTTGGGTCTGGGAGCGCGCTGAGAAGCGACACCCAGGAATGGCTGCATGCCTGGAGGGCAAGCGGCAAGCCTTGGCCCTGGTTCATCAGAAGGTCGTACGCATCGATTCGCAAAATCGATGGAGGGACTCTCCGTCGCAAGCGCGACGTACCAGATCCGTAGGGGTGCCCAATGTCAGAGTCACTCGGACCGGCCCGCGATCTTGGCCAGGAGGTAGTCCGTCGACTAGGCCAGAGAAGCGCCCAGCGGAAGCAACTACTCCAAGGGGCCCTCTCGCTGCGCCACTGGATCGACCAGGTCGTGACGGAGCATGGTCCTCCCCAAGTCCAGTATGGCGGCGCCCAGGACACGACCCGGTCGGCTGAGTGGCGAACGCAGGCTACGGACGTTGTTGCTCGAGGTAGCGTGGATCCAGATGCTGATTTGAGACGGCTCGCCCAAGAACTCAGAAGCATCGTGACGGTCTGGGTTGTTGGATTCGCCGGAAGCGGGCGGGTTGCGCGGCCACCCTCCGAACGCGGCCCTGTCGCGATTCTCGATGAGCTCATCGATCGGGTTCAGACCCTCCTTCTCCCCTGGAGAACTCGCGCACTGCGCCGGTTGAGTAGCTGGGGCAGCGCCCTTGTTAGGACTCTCGGGACGGTTCTGGGCCGGATCGTTCGCAGGGCAAGCTAGCGCGACCCTGACTTCACCCCGGTCCTCCGAACTCAGACGGTCGGCCCGGCGGGATAGTCGCCCCTTCAAGGACGATTCTGTCAGAGGCTCGAAGTACGCTGAACGGATGCCGGAGAAGCCAAGCTTCATCGAGTCGTACGCGCCTCTTGGAGTTGACTCCACTCAGGTGCCCTTCCGCATTCGACCGGCGGTGGTGGACTCTTCTGCCTTGCTCGCGGACCTGATGTGGACTTCGAAGCATATGCGACCCAGCGGATTCCTCATGAGCGTGCGCTTTGGAACTCTGAGACCGTTCATTACACCCACCGTTTGGGCCGAGGTCCCGCGGAAGATTCAAGAAGTGGCTGCCGACCGGGATGTCGATGCCAGGCTTGCTGAGTCCGTTTGGTGGTGCGAGTACGTGCCGAGGCTCCGTGTCGTGGACGTCCAGCAGCTCCCAGTGCCTCTTCAAAGCGAGATCGAGGGCCGCGATTCCTCGGACGCGCCCACCTTCGCCCTCGTCGGTCTTCTCGGCCCGGTCGTTGTCCTTGCGGGTGACAAGGACATCATCGATCTTGGTATGGCGGCAGGGAATTGGATGGAGGCAACTCAGGCCGCCAGGGGTATCGCGGCTGCGGCCGGCAGCGGTTGGGCAGGGCTCTTTAGCTTGAGAGCCGGCGGTTACGCGCTTGTCGCCTCGAGTCGAGGACTGGCGCGTCTTTCCCGAAGCCCCACGGGACCGGTCGTGTTCGCGGTGGCCACTCTCGCCCTGGCTATGACCTACCCGCTGTGGGCTCACCGTGTTCGTCCAGCGCTCGCCGCCTTCCGCAGAGGCGCCAGGACGTTCCTCGACGGCGCTCTGGCGATGGCAAACGAAATCGCCGGCGAGTACCAGGAGTCCGACGCCATTTGGGAGGAAGCGACGAGAGGGGAGCCGGGAAGCACGCTCGTGCATCGGGCCGCCGCGGCGCTTGCAGCAAGCCCCGGACCGCTGAGTCGAACGGGCATCGCCAGACTGGTTCTTGCCGATGCCACGCAATCCTCGCAGCGTGCTCTGGTTAGGGATCTCGGCGAGCTCCTCGCGTCGTTCGCTCCGTTCTTTTCTCTGAACGCGCGTTACTGGCAATTGGGACTGGCCGGGGCAGACTTCGGCGTCGCTGGAGAGGACGAGTCACCCCTCCTCTGGCGCACATACAGCGAGATCTCTAGCCCGATGCGTGGTCAGATCGGAGACCCGGGAGGGAGTAAGGCGCCACGGCAGATTGACTCCGGTTCCACGAAAGGGTGGCCCTCCGGTGCCGGTTGTTGAACCAGTCGTCACGGAGGAGAAGCTGAGTCAACTGCTCGATGAGCAGCACGAGTCCGAAGCGCTCGACTACAAGTCCGCATGTGATCTGAGCGAGCGACGCGACATTGTCGAGATCGCCAAGGATGTAGGGGCGATGCAGGTGCGTGGTGGTTTCATAGTGGTTGGCGCAGACGACCGAGGGACGCTGACGGGCGACCTGACTCAGGAAACGGCCCGGTTGATGGACGAGGCCACGCTACGCGCCAAGCTCGACCGATACATCCCGGAGCCATACGACATCCGGACGGCCGTCCACAGCGTGGAGGGTTCCTTGGTCGGAGTGGTCTATGTGGGTCCCAACGCTAAGGGCTGGTGCATCTTCAAGCGAGACGGAACCTACGAGGGACCCGACGGGCGCTCCGTGACCGTATTCCGGGCCGGCGAGGTGTTCACGCGCCACGGGTCGGCAAGCGAGAGGTGGAGACAGGACGACATCGAGATGATCATCGCCCGGCTTGTCGACCAGCAGCGGGAGTCATGGCGCCGGGGCCTTGCGGAGGACTTCCAGCACATGGCTGCGTCCTCGCGAGCTCAAGGCTTGGCCGGAGGTCCTGCCGCTAGCTTCACCTGGAAAGTCGACGCGGAGTCGTTCATCGACACGGCCGTGGAACAGCTTCGTCGGGGAGACGACATACCGCTCCGGTTTCTCCTTTCATCCGTGGGAGCGGATGCGGCGGCCCTCTTGGCGACGGATGGCGGAGAACAAGAGTTGGGCGTCTTGCTGGACCGACTCACTTGTCTTGCGGCGACGATGCTCATACTGGGCCGCAGCGAGCTGTTTGAGGAGGGCGTGGCCGGGGTGGTCACGATCTACGACCAAGGGTTCGGGCCTGAGGGACTGCCGAAGCGGGACACCCCGGTTCCTCCCCAAAGGCTGTGGCTCATGGTCGTGGAGCGTGTAGTTGCTCTTGGTGGCCTCGCCGTGCGACGGGAGAACTGGGAAGCCGTACGGCACCTGGCCCTCCGCCGGGGACACGGGCGGGACTTTGACTCGGATGGTTACGAATACACGAGCTGGCTCCGCCACGCCGTGACAATGGCGTCACGGTCCAATCTCCTGAAGGAGCAGCAGGGGGACCGGTTTGTGGAGCTGTCGTTACTCAGCCTTGCCTTGGAGCACGTGCGGCGGAACGATTGTTTGCACCCAGACCTTGCTGAGGACGATGAGCGAGTGCTAGACAGCCTGTGCCAGTTCGATGCGTTGGCGGCCCTGGTGGCCATCGGCGAAGCGCAATCTGCCCACGCTCGCATCCTTTACACGAGTTTCGCTCGCTTCTACTCGCACCGCACCGAACCCGCGATCATCCGAGTCATCGAGGACCCCGTAGCTCGCAGCATCCTCTATCCCCACGACGACAAGAACCTGGCTGGCGCGCTGCGAGCGCTGAACCAGTGGGCCTCCCAAGAAGGCTGGCGGTTCTCCGGATGGGATGGCTTCCTTTGCGATCGGGTCCGCACCTTCCTCAACGAGCACCCGGCAGAGGAGGCGGGAGGCCAGTCCTAGCCCTGAGAGCCGGTTCCAGCTCCAGACTTAGAGGAGATCGATCCGCTGCACTCAGGAGGAGCCATGGTCCTCCTCCGCCTTGTCGAGCCCTTCATCAAAGCGATCCGCCACATCTCGGAGGCGGTCCGCATACACGCGCAGGTAGTGGACGCTGATGTCGTAGCTTGACCATCCGCCCATGGCCCTTGCTTCTTCGGGAGACGCGCCGGCAATCTCGGCAAGGCTTCGTGCGGTTCTCCGGAGATCGTGTGGTGTTATGCCCGTAAGTCCCGCACGTACTGTTGCCGGCCGAAAGACCTGACTTCTCCAACTATCGGGCCGGAGTGCGTTCCCGGCTGGCGTTGTAAACACATACGCTTCCGGCAGTTTCCCTTGCAGCAACGGAGCAACCTCAGCTGCAACCCTCTTCGGCATCGGGACGACACGGATCTTGCGTGTCTTTGTCGGGCCGACCTGACCATCCGAGAAAGCCTCCTGAACGGTCACCGCGCGCGAAGCGAGGTCCACGTGTCCCACCTTCAGGGCAACCGCCTCGCCGATGCGGAGGCCGCAGAGTCCCATCAGAAGAACCATCGGCCTGCACCAAGCGGGAATTTCTCTGGCCAGGAACAGCAGCTCAGCGTAGGTGAGAGCACGGCCTCGAGAGGGCTCCTTCCGCGGGACTCGCCCCTTGAGCCGCTCCGCCGGGTTACTCGGGATGAGCTCCGTGTCGACGGCGAAGCCGAGGATCGCACGAAGTAGTCGGTACCCGTGCTCGATTTGCGAGACCTTCGCGCCCTTGGCCTGCAACTGCTCGATGAAAGAGATGACGTCCGCTCTCGCGATCGCACCAGGACGCACTCGGCCAAAGCGCGGCTCGATGAAGCTCTTGAAGAGCTTCTCGTATTCCCGCCGGGTCTTCGAGGCGAGGGGGTACTTGCGGGGCGCCTCGAGGAATCTCGGGAAGAACTCCGTAAGCGTCGCAGACGAGCCCTCGACCTCTACGGGTTTCACGAGCCCGAACTCGACCACGAAACGGTCGTAGGCTTCCGGGCCTCTGCGCTTCGCGTCCTCGACCCTTGTCGCGAAGGTTTCCGCATCCTGCTTGAGCCGGAACGTTCGGGATCGTGGTCTGGGCCGCTCAGGTGGGGGGTTCCAGAGGACTTGCCAGGGCCTCGGTCGACGTGCGGCGAGTCTTCGAACGGTGGCCAAACGCACCTCCCAGGGGCCAGTTCTAGATGCTAAGTGATACAGGGGGTGATACAAACGCTACTGCAAGAGGTACGGGGAAAGCAAGCCTGGGAGGCGATTGGCGCTCTGACCTGGGCTTTTATGGGTGCGCCGGGAGGGATTCGAACCCCCGTCCCGCTGCTTAGAAGGCAGCCGCTCTGTCCCCTGAGCTACCGGCGCGTGCCTCGATTCTAGCTTCGCCTGCCACCCGCCTTGACGAACGCTCACGCTCGGAGTGATAGTCGCGTGAGCGAGCGAGGAGGGAAAGCATGGGCATGTTCACGCCGATGACGTGGAGCCGAAGCCCGGCGAAGTGGCTCTACATCACCGCGATCATCGAGCTCGTCGTAGCGGCGGGCTTCCTCTACTTCGGCCTCACGAACCCGATCATCGAAGGTGGGTTCCTGCTCACCGCGGGCATCCTGGGCGCGGTGAGTCTCGGCCTCTTGGTCTGGGCTCGCAAATGGGGGAAGGCCGCGGCCGAGGCCGAGCGCATCAAGGCGCAGGGTGTCCCGGGCACGGCGCAGATCGTGGGCATGCGCCAGACCGGCATGCAGCTGAACGAGCAGCCTCAGGTCGAGCTCCAGCTCAAGGTTTCCACTCAGATGCACGGCGAGTACGACGTGACCCTGAAGGAGTGGGTGCCGCTGATGCTACTGGGTGCCCTGTCCAGCGGGCGGCCACTACCCGTGAAGGTGGATCCCGCGAATCCCCAGCACGTGATCATCGAGTGGGAGAACGCTCTGGGAGGCGGCGCGGCGAGCATGCCGATGGCCGGAGCTCCCGTGGCGGGGATGCCGGTCGGGGTGGGAGCGGTCCCTGGCGCGGGCTACGCGGCGCCTGCGGGGGAGAGCTCGGCCGATGTTAAGAAGCGGCTGCTCGAGACGGGGGTGCGGGGAGTCGCGAAGGTGATCTCGTCGGCTCCGACGGGACAGACCGATCCCGAAGGCCGGCCCATGTACAGCATGATGCTCGAGATAAAGGTCGAGGGTCATCAGACGATCCAGGGCCCCGCGGTCGTCGGCGTTCCTCCCGAGCGGGCAGAACAGCTCGAGGCGGGGGACACCGTCCCGATCAAGGCCGACGCCAGCAACCCGTCGATGATGGCCGTCGACTGGGATAACGCTTAGCGGAGCTCTAGAGCGGGCGGCGTCTAAGCCGCCACAACCCGGCTCCACCGGCCATCAGAAGGGATCCGCCGAGCAGCCAGGGCAGCACCGGCCCACCTGTGTCGGCCAGGGTCGGCTCTGCCTGGCCGCCGTTCCCGTTGCCGTTCCCGCCGTTGCCGTTGGGCTCCTCCGTCGGCTCCGGGGTGGGCTCCTCAGTCGGTTCCTCGGTCGGCTCGGGCGAGGCGAGAGTCGCGGCGGGTGTGGGGGAGGGAGGGGGCAGCGAGGGCGAGGGCTGGACCGTCGTCTGGGTGGGCTGGGGCCGCGCGACCTGGCCATCTCCCTCGCCGAGATTCCCCGGCTTGATGATGGCGATGGCGATGCCCGCGGCGAGCGCCGCGAATATCAGCAGGGCGAGCGGTAACGCACCTCGGTTCAGCCGAACGTCCTTCCCCCTCGAGGTTGCGGAGAGTCTATAACGGGCCTCGGGGGCCAAAGTCGATTTTGGCGAGGAGTTCCTGGAGCGGGTGAGGGGAATCGAACCCCCATGACCAGCTTGGAAGGCTGGAGCTCTACCATTGAGCTACACCCGCGCTGACCAAGAATCTACCAGTCCAACCCGTAGAATCGAGCGTGCGGGGTGTAGCGCAGCCTGGCTAGCGCGCCACGTTTGGGACGTGGAGGCCGCGGGTTCGAGTCCCGCCACCCCGACTCGTTTACATCTTCTCGTCTAGCTTGCGCTCGATGCGGCGGACGATCTCCTCGATCCGCTCCTCGGAATCCTTCGACTCGGCGCTTCCCCTGTGGACCAGGAGCGCGGCCATCACGACGAAAGAGAACAGCTGGAGGAACTCCGACTGCCAGTTCTCGAGAGTTGACTGTGAGAACTCGTTGATGAACCCCACCAGCTCCACCTGCTCCCCATGGGTCTGCTGGTCGGCCTTGTACGACTGCCATTCGGCCAATCCGTGGGCGGCCCAGCTGGTGAGGAAGAGGATGCAGAACCCCAGGCTGAGGCTGAAGTTCTTCCAGACCTTCTTGATGTTGTTCTTTCGGCGCTCCGCCTGGATACTCCGGATCATCGAGGCGATCAGATAAGCGGTGATTCCCAGTAGGACCAGTACGGATACGAGGGCTACGGCCTCGGCGCTCACGACATACCTCCTCGGGTTTCGGTCGATCTGCATATGCCCCGATCGCGCGGCCCGAACCCAGGGACTGCCACGCCGAGTGGCATCCGGCGAATCGTTACAATCCAGGCTGCCGTGAACGAGGAGCCCGCCCGCAACATCCTGGCCATCGAGCCGGTCGATGGAGGCCTCCGCATAATCGGCCAGGTAGACCTCTCGAACATGGACAGCTTCCGCGAGGCCGTGACCGAGGCTGCGTCCGGCGCGTGGGAGCTGGTGCTCGACCTTGCCGAATGCACCTACATGGGCAGCGAGGGGCTCAGCGTCCTCATCGAGACCTCGAAGGGCCTCGGCGAGGGGTCTCTGACGCTGCGAGGACCCAGCGACTTCCTGCAGAAGGTGTTCGACCTGACGGGCATCGAGAGGCTCCCGAATGTGCGTGTCGAGCGGACGGCATGACAATGGAGCGCATCTTTCCTGCCGACCCGGCGGCGCTCAGCGAGATACGTAGCTTCATCCGGGCAGAGGCGCTTGAGGCGACCCTGGGAACCGAGTCTGCAGAGGAGCTCACCCTTGCCGTGTCCGAAGCCGCTTCCAACTCGATCCGCCATGCGGAGACGACGAGCATCCGCCTCGACGCACGTCTCGAGGGCAATTGCCTGGTTGTTGAGGTCGAGGACGAGGGCATCTTCGACAGCCGGCTGCCTCTCCCCGAGGTCGAGGGGCCCGGAGGTCGAGGCATCCTGCTGATGACCGCGTTCGCCGACGAGGTGGCGATAGTGGAAGGGACGGCCGAGGCACCCGGCACCACGGTTCGTTTGGTCAAGTGCAAGCCTCGGTCGACGGGCTGATAGCGCCCCCCCTGTAGTCTCTTCTCACCGATGCAGACCAAACTTGAGGACGTCGCCAAGCACCGTGTGAAGCTGATCGTCGAGGTCGAGCCCGGGGAGACGAAACCCGTGATGGACCTCGCCTACAGCCACCTGGCCGAGCAGGTATCGATCCCGGGATTCCGCAAGGGCAAGGTCCCCAGGAAGATCATCGACCAGCAGATCGGACACGAGGCGGTCCTGCGCGAGTTCCTCGAGCACGCCCTGCCGACCTTCTACATCCGCGCGGTGCGCGAGCACGAGCTCGCGCCGATCTCGGATCCCGAGTTCGAAGACGTGGAGTTCGAAGAGCTGGAGACGAAAGGCCTGCGCTTCTCTGCGACCGTAGAGGTACGTCCACGCATCGACTTCGAGGAGTCCGACTACAAGGGGCTCACGATCGAGCGGCCCGCGGTCCGGGTCTCGCAGGCCGAGGTCGACGAGCAGCTGGAGCGCCTGCGCGAGCGATTCGCCGAGCTCGAGGTCGTCGGACGCCCGGCGCAGAAGGGCGACTTCGTAGTTGCGGACATCCGGTCCTACGTCCACGACCAGGAGATCCCCGAGGTGAGCGGGCAGGACGTCCTCTACGAGGTCGGGAGCGAGGCACTTGTGCCGGAGCTGGACAAGGAGCTCGAGGGCGCCAAGCCCGGAGACATCCTGAAGCTGAACGCGAAGCTGCCGGACGGTTTGGGTGAGCACGGCGGGCAGGAGGTCAGCCTCAGCGTGATCGTCAAGGAGGTCAAGACCAAGCGGCTCCCCGCGCTCGACGAGGAGTTCGCGAAGACGGCCTCGGAGTTCGACACCCTGGAGGCACTCAAGGCGGACCTGAAAGTGAAGCTGGGCGCGTTGAAGGAGGCGCAATCGGACGCTGCAGTCCGAGACCTGGCCCTGCAGGAGCTGGCCAAGCAGGTCGAGGACATCGAGCTCCCGGATCTACTGGTTGACCAGGAGACGGAGTCCAGGGTTCGGGCCGTCAGAGAGCGCGCGGAACGTCAGGGGAGCACGCTGGAGGAGGTCCTGAGGGCTGGCGGCGTCGAGGAGCTGGAGTTCCGTGCCGACGCCAGGGCGCACGCGCTCAGGGCGATCCGTGCCGACCTTGCTCTCGAGGGCGTCGCCCGAGCGGAGGAGATTCGGGTGTCGGAAGAGGATCTCGACAAGGTCGTCGAGGCTATAGCTAAGGACGTCGGACGCGGAGTGAAGGAAGTGCGGAAGCAGCTCGAGTCGGGCGGACAAATGACTGCGGTAGCCGGTGATATCATCCGAGATAGAGCCCTCGACCTCGTTGTGAAGCATGCGGAGGTTGTTTCCGGGGGCGACGAAACTTCCGAGGCGAGCGAGAGGACGAGCGAATGAAAAACTACCTGGTTCCCGTGGTCATCGAGCAGACGAACCGGGGCGAGCGCTCGTTCGACATCTACTCGCGGCTCCTCAAGGACCGGATCGTGTTCCTCGGCACGCCGATCGACGACCAGGTCGCGAACCTGGTGATGGCGCAGCTGATCCATCTCGAGTCCGAGGAGCCCGACAAGGACATCTCGATCTACATCAACTCCCCGGGAGGCGACATAACGTCGCTCTTCGCGGTGTACGACACCATGAAGTACATCAAGCCCGACGTCTCGACGATCGTGATGGGCCAGGCGGCCTCCGCAGCGGCGGTTCTTTTGGCCGCGGGCTCCAAGGGGAAGCGCTTCGCGCTGCCGCACTCGCGTGTGCTGATCCACCAGCCTCACGGTCAAGCGGGAGGCCAGGCCGTCGACATCGAGATCCAGGCGAAGGAGATCCTCCGCTACCGCAAGCTGCTCGACGAGCTGCTCGCCGAGCACACCGGGCAGACCCTGGAGAAGGTCAAGAACGACACCGACCGCGACTTCATCATGACCGCCGAGCAGGCGAAGGAGTACGGCATCGTCGACGAGATCATCTCCTCCAGGAAGCTCGCCGATATGCGAGCCGGGGGCAACGGGCAGGCGTAACATGTCTGGGTCGTAGCCGGGAGAGACGACCAGGGAGCCGCGTGGCGAAATTCGGAGATTCGGACCTGCTGAAGTGCTCTTTCTGCGGGAAGAGCCAGAAGCAGGTGAAGAAGCTGATCGCCGGCCCCGGCGTCTACATCTGCGACGAGTGCATCGACCTCTGCAACGAGATCATCGAGGAGGAGCTCTCCGAGACCTCCGAGATCAAGCTCGAGGACCTCCCGAAGCCGAAGGAGATCTACGAGTTCCTGAACGAGTACGTGATCGGGCAGGAGACCGCGAAGAAGATCCTCGCGGTCGCCGTCTACAACCACTACAAGCGGATCCAGGTCGGTGCGTACCACGACAACGACGTCGAGCTGCAGAAGTCCAACATCCTGCTGCTCGGCCCGACTGGCTGCGGCAAGACGCTGCTCGCCCAGACGC
>JBOGVX010000212.1:0-6838 GCA_050693165.1 Actinomycetota bacterium
CATCAGTGACGCCTGCTTGAGGACGCCGTCGCCCTCGGCCGCAAGAACCGAGACGTCGCTGCCGAGCTTCGCGAGAACGACTCCGCGAACGAAGCCGAACGTGTCCATCAGATTCTCGAGCAGAGTCCCGGCGACGTCACGGGCCTCGCTCACGGTCTCGAGCGAGGAGGCCATCTTGGCCAGAGCCTCGAGGTCGTACCGACGGCGGCGTAGCTCCCTCTCATTCAGCGCCGAGAAGGTCGAGGTCGCCAGCGCGACCACCCAGTAGACGCCCACGAACCCCACCAGTCGATGGAAGGCATCGGTCGTCAGAGCGGGAGGGTCGGAGATCCCCGGCACCTTCATAGAGGCCTCCTGGGCGTAGTAGACGACCAGCAGGAGTAGCGAGTGCCACATCGCGAGCTTCAGCCCGGTCTTGTAGGAGGCGAGCAGCGTCACGGCCACGAGGTGAAGGAGGATCAGGTTGAGGAGGGCGCTTCCGGCACCGCCGGTCAGGTAGGCCATCCAGGCCAGGAAGACGCCGTCGACGATGAGCATGAAGCCGAACAGGTAAAGGCCCCTTCGACCCAGCAGCCTCCACACGCCCTCGGCCAGGAAGGACAGCCCGAAGTAGACGGCGATGCCCTTCCCCAGCTGGAGCGGCGTGGCGCGAACCACGTCGGGCGCGTACCCGGCGAAGGCAACGATGACGAAGCAGATGGCGACACGGAACAGCCGCATGTACCGCATGCGCTGGGCGAGCGGAACCAGCTCGTCGGCGACCGTCCGGATCCTGGGATTCACGCCCATGTCATCGGTCCCTTTCGGGTGCTTCCTGAGGATCGAAGTACAGATGGGGGTCCGGGTAGACCGGAGCCAGAGCAAGCTTGGGGTCCCTTCGGTCCATACGGTTCTGAAGCACCAGGAACCCGATGACCACGGCGATCAGGCTGAGCGGGAAGGCGGGCTGCTCGAGCAGCTGCCCGGTGACCGCCCCCACCTTGGAGAGGAACTCACCGATCACACCCTTCGACTTGACGGTCGATCCCTCGAGCTCCAGGGCCTCCTCCGGCGAGGGCAGGACCTCCTCCGCGGCCGTCTCATCCTCCTGAGCGGCCTCCTCGCCCTTCTGGTCGCCCTGGTGCTTGCGACCGTCCCTCTCGGGGACGGGGGTTATCGCGCCGGTCTCCTCCTCGGGGGCCGGAGCCGGATCCGTCGTCGGGGGCGGTGAAACCGACCCACCATCATCCGGATCGACGTTGTTGTTGTGGCCACCGCCGCCACCGCCGCCGTCGCCGCCTCCGCCGCCTCCGCCGCCTCCGGGTGGGGTGGTCGAGAGCACGTACGTGGCGTTCGCTGCGGGCCCGACGTTACCGACGCCGTCCGTGGCGCGAACCTGCAGGGAGTAGCTGCCATCGGGCTCGCCGGTCAGGTCGAAGCTCGCCGGGCTGGAGCAGGGAGCGGCCGGGGACACGGCCGTACCGCCCATCACCAACGTGCAGTCGGTCGCGGCACCCGCTTCCGTCACGAAGCCCCAGGTCGGATTCCTGGCGCTTCCGGGAGATGAGGGAGATGAGGTGATGTTCACGTCCGGCCCCGTGGTATCCAGCTCGTAGCTGCTCGAGGCCGAAGCGCTCACGTTCCCGAGGGCGTCGATGGCGCGGACCCGGAACGTGTAGGTGCCGTCGGGCTGGCCGCTCAGGTCGAAGGAAGCCGAGGCGGAGCATGGCGCGAACGCGGATAGGACGGTGCTCCCCCGGGTCAGCTCGCACTCCGTGGTCGAGCCCGGATCCGAGGTGAAGGACCAGGCCGGCGCCGTTGCGGAGCCCGGGGAGACGGGAGAGGTCGTGATCACCGGAACGCCGGGCGCGGTGGTATCGAGCGTGTAGGTCCCGACGGCAACTGCCCCGGTGTTCCCCGCGACGTCAGTAGACCTCACGCGGAACGTGTAGTCACCGTCCGGCTGGCCGCCAAGGCTGTATGGGGCCGGGCTCGTGCACGGACCGAATGGATCGACAACGGTCGAGCCCCGCCGGAGCTCGCACTCAGCCGTGGCTCCCGCCTCGTGGGTGAAGGACCAGCTCGGGCTCGTCGAGCTTCCCGGGCTCGTCGGCCCGGACACGATCGTCGTAACCGGCCCGGCGGTGTCGAAGACATAGGTCGTGGTGGCGACGGGGCCGATGTTGCCCGCCGCATCGGTAGCCCTCACCCGGACGGTGTACGCGCCGTCGGGCCGCCCGATCAGGTCGAAGGTGGAGGGACTCGAGCACGACGAGAAGGGCTGGATCAGGCCGGACGGGCCGGTGAGCTCGCACTCGGTCGTCGCGCCCGGATCGGTGGAGAACGTGAAGGTTGGGGTCGGGTCGTTCCCGGGACTACTCGGGCCAGAGAGGCTCACACCCGGACCAGAGGTGTCGAGCGTGTAGCTGCTGCTCACGGCCCCGCCGGTGTTACCGGCGGCATCCGTGGCCCGCACCCGGAACGTGTAGGTGCCGTCGGGCTGGCCGCTCAGGGAGTGACCCTTCGGGCTGAGGCAGGGAGCCCAGTCGCTCACCACGACGCCGCCCCGGGTCAGCTGGCAGGAGGGAGCGGCGCCGGCTTCGGTCGTGAAGCTCCAGCTGGGAGTGAGGGAGCTTCCCGGGCTCGGAGGTGACGAGGTTATCGAGGTCACCGGGGCGGTCGTGTCGAGGGTGTACGTGCCGCTCGCCGGAGCACCCACGTTGCCGGCCTGGTCGGTCGCACGAACCGAGAAGGTGTACGCGCCGTCCGGCTGACCGGTGAGGTCGTGGGTCTGCGGGCTCGAGCAGGAGGCGTAAGGGCTCAGGACGCCCGACGGGCCGGTGAGCTCGCACTCGGCCGTGGAACCGGACTCGTGGACGAAGGACCAGCCGGGCGACAGGCTATTGTCAGGCGTCGGCGGCGAGGTGGAGATGCTCGAGGTCGGACCGCTCCTGTCGAGGGTGTAGGTGCTGATCGTCTCGGGTCCCCTCACTCCGGTCGAGTCGATCGCGCGAACCCGGAACGTGTAGGCCGTGTCGGGAAGGGCGGTCAGGTCGTAGCCCTGAGGGCTCAGGCAGCCCGTGTAGGGGTACACGAGCCCGCTCCCGGCGCTATACAGCTCACACTCGAAGGTGGCGCCGGGGTCGCTGGAGAACGCCCATTCCGGGGAGTCGTCGCTGCTGAAAGCGGCCGGTCCGGAGTCGATGCTCGCGATCGGGAGCGTCGTGTCGAGCTCGTAGATGCTGCTCGCCGTTCCTCCCGTGTTGCCCGCGGCGTCGGTGGCACGCACGCTGAACGTGTAGGCCCCGTCCGGCTGACCGGTCAGGTCGTACATCTGCGGGCTCGGGCAGGGGGTCCAGGGACTGAGGACGGTCTGGTCCCCCCGAAGCTCGCACTCGGGCGTCGCCCCTGGCTCGGTGGTAAAGGACCATGAGGGGTTCGTTGCGTCGTCGGGCGTGACCGGGGAGGAAGTGATGTTCACATCGGGACCGGTGGTGTCCAGGGTGAAGCTATCCGTCGCGTCCGAGCTGACGTTGCCGGCCGCGTCCACGGCGTGAACGCTGAAGTCGTAGTCCCCGTCCGGCTCACCGTCCAGGTCGTGGACGTCCGGGCTCACACACGGTTGCCAGGGGCTGACGATCGTGCCACCCCGGCTGAGCTGGCACTCGGCCGTGGCTCCGGGTTCGACGCTGAACGTCCAGCTCGGGTTGGTGTTGTTGCTGAGGTTCGGCGGAGCGGAGTCGATCGAGGGAGCCGAGGGGTCGGTCGTGTCGAGCGTGTACATACTGGCAACCGGTGCGCTCGGGTTCCCGGCTCCATCCCGCGCCTGGACCCTGAAGGTGTAGTCCCCGTCGGGCTCGCCGGTAAGGTCGAAGGCCTGGGGGCCGCTGCACGGCGCGAACGGCTGCTGAACGGTTCCCTCGTAGGAGAACTCGCACTCAGCCGAGCTGCCGGCCTCGACCGTGAACTCCCAGGTTGGGCCCAGATCGTTGTCCGGGGTCGCCGGGGAAACCGTGATCGTGGGAGCCCCCGGGACGGTCGAGTCGAGCACATACGTGTCGGTCGCGACGGCTCCAGTGTTGCCCGCGGTGTCGGTCGCCCTGACGCTGAAGGTGTAGATACCGTCTGGCTCGCCGGTGATGTCGAAGGCCGCCGGGCTCGTGCAGGGCGCGTATGGGTAGATGACTCCAGAGGGACCGGCGAGCTCGCACTCGGCGGTGGCTCCGGCATCGGTCGTGAAGCTCCAGCTCGGGTTCAGCTCGCTTCCCGGACTGGCAGGCTCGAGGGTGATCTGGGGCGCGGCCGGAGGCGTGGAGTCCTCAATGTACGTGATCGGGGTCATCGAGCACGCCGAGATCTGCCCACTTCCGTTCGTCGCCGTGGCGTAGAAGGAGGTCGTCGAGTCGTCCACCACGCTCACCGAGAGGCCCGGAGAGGCGAACTCCGCATCGGTACCCGTTGCCGCCACCGGACCGGCACAAGCGGCGTCCGTGTAGATACGAACTGTCGTGGAGGCCGGTGCGGAGCCCGAGACCAGCGGGGAGTTGTCGTTGGCCGGAGAGGCCGGCGTGGTTGCGGTGAAGGTCGGCCCGGGGAGGGCGCCCAGCGCCTCGACCATGCGGATCCTGTTGTTGTATGTGTCCGCCACGTAGAAGTTGCCGGCTACATCCAGCGCGACGCGCGCGGGGAAGGCCATCTCGCCCAGGGTCGCCGGGCCACCGTCTCCGGAGAAGCCGAAGGTGCCGGTGCCGGCCACCGTCGAGATCGTGCCCGACAGGTCGACCTTCCTGATGCGACTCCCGCCGGATGAGGCTATGTAAAGGTTCCCGGCGCCGTCGACCGCCAGCCCCACCGGCGAGGAGATCCCGGCCGAGGTTGCCGGGCCGCCGTCCCCCGACGAGAAGAAGGACCCGTTGCCGGCCACGGTCCTGATGATGCCGGCGGTCACCTTTCGGATCCTCCGGCTACCGTAAACCGCGATGTAGAGGTTGTCGGCGCCGTCGACCTCCATGTCGGTGGGATTGTCCAGGCACGCCGACGTCGCGGGACCACCGTCCCCGCAGAAGCCGACGATGGCGCTGCCGGCAACCGTCGAGATGGTTCCCCCGGGGGTGACCTTCCGTACGCGGTGGTTGCTGTAGTCGGCGATGAAGACGTTCCCCGCCGCGTCCACGTCGAGCCCGATGGGATCGTTCAGCTGAGCGGATGTCGCGGGGCCCCCGTCGCCCGAGAAACCGGCGACCCCCGTGCCGGCAACGGTGCTGATGTTCCCGGCGGGCGTGATCTTCCGGACCCGCTGGTTGAGCGTGTCCGCGACGTAGACGTTTCCGCTGGAGTCCGCCGCGACATCGTACGGCGAGTCGAGGTTGGCCGACAGGGCAGAGCCGCCGTCTCCCGAGAAACCCTGGGCGCCGGTACCGGCGATCGTCGTTATGGTTCCACCGCTCAGCCGCCGGACCCGGTGGTTCTCGGTGTCGGCGATCAAGAGGTTCCCGGCCGAGTCGGCATCGAGCCCGAAAGGCCGGTTGAGGGCCGCGTCCGTGCCCGGCCCCCCGTCGCCGCCAAAATGGCTCTTGCCGGCGTAGGTGGTGATGGTCCCGCCGACCACCCGGCGTACCCGGTGGTTGTCCCTGTCGGCGATGAAGAACGGAAATGCCCCGCTGACCCCAGGAGCTACGCCAGTGGGCTCGTCCATCGCAGCCCCTGTCGCCGGGCCACCGTCGCCGGAGAAGCCGGTGACGCCGCTGCCCGCGACCGTGCTGATGTTGTCCGAGCTGTTGACAAACTTGATCTTCCGGTTGTCCGTGTCGGCGATGAAGAGCCCGCCCGACCCGTATGAGATCGCCTCTGGAGAGTTGATCTGGCACTTGTCCAGCTGCGGGTGGTTCACGTCTCCAGGGCTGCCGGTGCCCACGTAGGTGGTGATGGTTCCGCCGGGGCTCACCTGGCGGATCCGGTTGTTGTCGGTGTCGGAGATGTAGAGGTTGTCGTTGGCGTTGTTGTAGGCGACCCCCGAGGGATCGTTCAGCCGAGCCGAGGTCGCGGCGCCGCCGTCGCCCGCGTAACCCTCAAAGCCGTTACCGGCGAACGTCGAGATCGTGCCGCCGGTACTGACGCGGCGGATGCGGTGGTTCTCGTTGTCGACGATGTAGACGTTCCCAGCCGGGTCGGTGGTGATGTCCTCGGGCTGGTTCAGCCGTGCCGCGGTAGCAGGCCCTCCATCTCCGGCGAATCCAGCGGTGCCGGTTCCTGCGATGGTCGAGATGTTTCCGGCGGTGTCGACCTTGCGGACTCTTTGGTTGCCCTCGTCGGCGATGAAGATGTTGCCTGCCGTATCAACCCAGACTCCTTCTGGGAAGCGAAGCCTCGCTGAAGTCGCCGGGCCTCCATCACCCGAGAAACCGCTCATGCCGTTGCCCGCAACGGTGGTGATGGTTCCCCCGGGGGTCACCTTCCTGATGCGGTGGTTGTTCGTGTCCGCGATGTAGACGTTGCCCGCGGCGTCAGTGGCGACGTCTTCGGGCTGCTGTACCAGCGCGCTGGTCGCCGGGCCGCCATCCCCCGAGTCCGGCCGTCCCGCGATCGTGGTGATGTCGTTTGGCGCGGCGGTCGCCGGGATGAGTCCTCCGAGGATCAGCACGGACATCGTTATCGCCATCGCCGCCGACATGCGGCGCGAGCGCGTCCACCGGATCGACAGCATACGGCGGGAGACCGCGAGCCTTGCTCCGGCGAGGGAGATCGCCGGTATGGAAGTAGCAGGGAGTGACGGCTCGCGGTGACGCCCGGGAGTGCTGAACATCGGGAACATGCCGTAGCGGCGATGTCTGCCACCGTTCGTAAACGCGCGGTAGCTGTG
>JBOGVX010000213.1:0-12645 GCA_050693165.1 Actinomycetota bacterium
GCCCCGGGCAGAGATCGAGGGAGAGATGGGCGACTCGCACGTCGGCTAGCAGGCTCGCCTGATGTCCCAGGCCAAGCGGAAGCTGTCCGGCTCGCTGTCGCGGTTCGACACCACGGCGATCTTCATCAACCAGCTGCGAGAGAAGATCGGCGTGATGTTCGGCTCGCCCGAGACGACGTCGGGTGGGCGAGCGCTGAAGTTCTACGCGTCGGTGCGGCTCGACATACGGAAGATCGACAACCTCAAGGACGGCACCGAGGTCGTGGGCAACCGGGTGCGCGCCAAGATCGTCAAGAACAAGCTCGCCCCGCCGTTCCGTCTCGCCGAGTTCGACATCATCTACGGGAAGGGCATCTCGAAGGAAGGCAGCCTGATCGACGTCGGCACCGACCTCGAGATCGTGAAGAAGGCCGGGGCATGGTTCACCTACGAGGGTGAGCAGCTCGGCCAGGGCCGGGAGAATGCCCGGCAGTTCCTGGCGGAGCACAAGGACATCGCGCTCGAGATCGAGCGCAAGATCCTCGAGGCGGTCGGGCTCGCGAAGTTCAGCGAGGACGACGAGAAGCCGGTCGTGCTCGAAGACGTCGAACCCGCCCCCACGCCCGACCTGACGGAGGAAGAGGCCGCCAAGGTCGAGAAGATCAAGGCAAAAGCAGCGAGCGCGGGATAGTCATGGCGACCAGGGCTCGCACTCGCACTCCGGTCAAGGAACGAGCGCTTCGCCTCCTCACGGTCCGATCGCGCAGCAAGACAGAGCTCCGGCAACGCCTGCTGCGCGCCGACTACGAGCCGGAAGAGGTGGAGTCCGCCATCGCGGACCTGGAAGCGGTCGGTCTGATCGACG
Source organism: Actinomycetota bacterium (assembly GCA_050693165.1). Lineage (GTDB taxonomy): Bacteria > Actinomycetota > UBA4738 > UBA4738 > CALAEC01 > CAZKFH01. The sequence goes on from JBOGVX010000213.1 coordinate 845, forward strand.
ACGAGGCTTTCGCCCGGGAGGTCGCCGAGTACCAGCGCCGTAAGGGGATGGGCCGTCGCGCCGGGATGAATGCGCTTCGGGTGAAGGGAGTGTCCCGTGAGCTCGCCGAGCGGATCGCCGAGGAAGCCAACCCGGAGGACGAGGCCGAGCGCGCGATGGAGGTCGCCTCGAAGCGATTGACGCGGCTACACGGCCTCGACCCCGAGACCCGGAGGCGCCGGCTCGTGGACTATCTGATGCGTCGTGGATACGACCCCGACATCGCTCGGGCTGCGTGCTTCCGCGCTCTGGCCGAGGAGGATGTGGCCTGAAGGGGTCCAGCGACCGCTACCTGCGTGACCTCGCGGAGCGGTGGCGCAACGCGGCCGACGAGCCGCGCCGCGAGATGGTCGAGAACCTGTTCCGGGACCTGGTCGTGGGGCTCGGGCCGTTCACGCAGGAGGAGATGGAGATCTTCTGCCGCGGAGTGGCGGTCGCCGCGCTAACGGCCTCGATGGCCGGCCTCGCCTCGCCGTTCAGCAACCCGGAGGAGGCGCTCACCTTCGTCCAGCTCACGGCCTGCCGCGCCGCCGTCGAGGCCGAGAACGCCCGCCGCGCTTAGGAGCTGAGCATCTGATGTCTGGTCTGATATCATCACGCATCATGCCTCGGACGACCATAGACATCGACCCTTCTGTTCTCAGGGAGTTGAGAGAGCGGAGCCGCAGGGCGGGTAAGAGCATGGGCCGCGTCGCTTCCGAGATCCTCGCCCGGGGGCTCTCGGAGGCAGACGCTCAGGACGGCGACCGGCCGTTCCGGTGGAAGACGTGGGACATGGGGAAACCTCTAGTCGACCTGGAGGACAAGGAAGCGGTGTGGAAGATTCTGGACGCTGAGTGAGCGTCACGTTCGACACGAATATCCTGGTCTATGCGACCAATCGTGCAGACCCCGCGCACGGCAAAGCCAAAGAGCTGGTGGATCGGCTCGCCTCGGGCCCCGAGATCGTCTATGCGTTCTGGCCGGTGCTCCTTGGATACGTGCGGATCGTGACCAATCCCGGCATCTTGCCGGGTCCACGGACGCCGGTGGAGGCGATCAGGAATGTCGGTGACCTGCTCGCGCGACCGCACGTGCGTTCCCCTGGAGAAGCCGAAGGATTCCTGGAAATCTACCGTCCCATGGGGCAGCGTGCCCGGGGGAACCAGGTCCCGGATGCCCACCTGGCGGCGCTGATGCGACAGCACGGTGTGGGAGTGATCTACAGCCGGGACAAGGGGTTTCGGCGCTTCGAAGGGATCGAGGTCCGCGACCCACTCTCGTGACCATCCTTGGGAGGTCCGGCGTCTTAAGTGCCGACAACGCCCGCCGCGCCTGACCGCAAGGTAACCTCGCCAGGACCAGGGGGCCCATGGCGACGGGAGAGAGACGAGGCGAAGGGCAGACCGAGAAGCGGTCCGACAAGTCATCACTCAGGGCGGCTCCAGCTATCGCGCTAGTGGCCTCACTGGGGCTCTCCGCCCTTGTGGGCCTCGTAGCTCTGGTGTCCGGGGATCTTGACGAAACGGGGTGGAGGGTCCTGGCCACCACGATCAGCGTTGCCGTGTTCACGGGGTTGGGCTTGGCGTCGGTTATCAGGCTCAACCGTGGTTCTTATGTTCCCCTAGGCATCGCAGGAATGGTGACGTCCGCGACGGGTCTTGTCCTGTCGATCGTGCTGATCTGGGCAGACCCTGCCGGAGATGGGTTCTGGCGGTCCTGGGCTTCGGCCTCGGTTTCGGCGGCACTTGCGGCGTACGCCTCGCTCGTCTTACTCATCCGACCCTCGAACAGGCCGGTCTCCATCGTGATGGCCATCTCAACGGTGAGTCTGGCTGTTTCTTGGGGGATCATCCTCATCGCGATCTGGGCTGACATTGCCGATGGCGATAGCGTTGCGAGGCTCGGGGGAGCATTCGGAATCCTCGCCGTTTTCGGGCCCCTGGCGGCGCCGCTCCTGAACCGCCTGCTTGAGCGCTGATTTCCGTTGCGTTTCCGGCCGCGACGTTGTACCTTTGTGAATCAGGAAAGCAAACCAACCCCTCTAGACGGAGACGACGAGACGACGAAGAACACACGAAGCTTGCCGACCACCCGGACAACCGAGATTCGGAGGTGGCGCGCGGGGCCGTAGACCGGCCCTGAGCTTTCGTCGTTTCGTTCCTCGCCCAGAGGGCGGGTTGGCCACGGCCGGCCCCCGATAACCGGGAGGAACGATGGACATCGCGATCGGCGCCCTCGTCGCACTCGTGGCGGGCGCAGCCATCGGGTTCGGCATCCAGCGCTACAGGTCTCTCAAGGACGTCGAGTCCGCCGAGACCAAGGCGAGGACGCTCGTAACCGAGGCCGAGACCGAGGCACAGGAGACCGTTCAGAAGTCGCTCAAAGAGGTAAAGGACGAGATCGCGGCCATGCGCCGCGACGCTGAGGAGGACATCCGCACCCGCAGGGAGGAGTCTCGCAGGCGCGAGTCGGCCCTCTCCAAGCGGGAGGAGCAGATAGAGAGCAAGGTCGCTGAGACCGAGAAGGCCGAGCGGTTCGTCCAGGAGAGGAACAAGAAGCTCGAGCGAGTGGCGGAGGACCTGGAGAACGCTCGCGAGGCCCAGAAGCGCCAGCTAGAGAAGGTCGCGCAGATGACGGCGCAGGAGGCGAAGGACGCGCTGATCTCGCAGATGACCGACTCGGCCAAGCGTGATGCGATGGCCACGGTCCGAGAGATCGAGCAGCAGGCACGCGAGGAGGCGGAGGCGCGAGCGCGGAAGATCGTGACCATCGCCATCCAGCGGATCGCGTCAGAGCAGACCGCCGAGTCGACCGTCTCGGTATTCACGCTGCCCTCCGACGACCTGAAGGGACGCATCATCGGCCGCGAAGGCCGGAACATCCGTGCTTTCGAGGCGCTGACCGGCGTGAACCTGATCATCGACGACACGCCCGAAGCGGTGGTGCTCTCGAGCTTCGACCCGGTCCGGCGCGAGATCGCGAGGCTGACCCTGGACAAGCTCGTGCAGGACGGCCGGATCCACCCCGCACGGATCGAGGAGATGTTCGAGCGCTCCTCGAAAGAGGTGGAGGACCAGATCAAGCGTGCGGGGGAGTGGGCGGTCGGCGAGGTCGGCATCACGGAGATCCATCCCGAGATGATCCGAGTGCTCGGACGCCTGCAGTACCGCACCTCGTACGGCCAGAACATCCTCAAGCACCTGGTCGAGGCGGCACACATCGCCGGCGTGATGGCGGCGGAGCTCGGGATCGAGCCCGAGCTCGTCAAGCGCGGCGCTCTGATGCACGACATCGGCAAAGCCCTGACACATGAGGTCGAGGGCTCGCACGCGCTGATCGGTGCGGAGCTCGCGCGGAGGCTGAAGGAGCCCCCGGAGGTCGTCCACGCCATCGAGTCGCACCACGGCGAGGTGGAGCAGCGGACGGTCGAGGCCGTCCTCGCCCAGGCCGCCGATGCGATAAGCGGGTCGCGCCCCGGCGCACGCCGAGAGTCGATCGAGCAGTACGTCAAGAGGCTCGAGCGACTCGAGGAGATCTGCGAGGGGCATCCCGGCGTCGCGAAGGTCTTCGCGATGCAGGCCGGCCGCGAGGTTCGGGTGATGGTCCAGCCGGATGACGTGGACGACCTCGCGTCGCAAGTGCTGGCACGCGACATCGCGAAGCAGGTCGAGGAGGAGCTCCAGTACCCCGGCCAGATCAAGATCACCGTGGTGCGGGAGACTAGAGCGGTGGAGGTGGCGAGGTAGCGCGACCATACGTCGACGAGAACGACCGCCAGCGAGAGCGGCTGGCCTCGCTCGTTGCCGGACTGACCGACCACGAGCTCCGAAAGCCGGCAAATCCCGACTGGACGCTTGCGGGCGTCCTCGGTCACATGGCGTTCTGGGACGCGCGGGCCCTGGTGCTTGGCAGGAAGCTCGAGCGAGGAGTCGCGTTCTCCTCGGACGACGACGAGCCGGAGGACGTGGACTGGATCAACGACTCGGCGAAGCCGCTGATCGAGGCGATCGAGCCGCGTGTGGCCGCCGAGCTCGCGCTTCGCCTGGCCGAGGAGACCGACGCGCTGATGGCCTCGCTGCCGGCGGAGCGGATGTATCCCGAGGACAAGACCAGCCCCGTGAATCCGTTCCGCTCCGAACACCGGCGCGAGCATCTGGATCAGATAGAGGCCGCGCTCGGCTCGAAGGCGCCACGATGAACGAGCGCAAGTTGGAGGACACTGGAGCCGTGGAGCGTAACTACCTCATCCGGACGTTCGGCTGCCAGATGAACGAGCACGACTCCGAGCGTATCGCGGGCGTGCTCGAGGCCGACGGGATGACGGCGGTCGAGGACGCCGAGCAGGCCCAGGTCGTCGTTCTCAACACCTGCGCCGTTCGCCAGAACGCGGACGACCGGCTATACGGAAGCCTCGGGCACCTCAAGTCGGCGAAGGAGCGGCACCCGAGGATGCGGGTGGTCGTGGCCGGATGCCTGGCGCAGAAGGATCGCGGCGAGATCCAGCGACGCGCGCCTTGGGTGGACGTGGTCGTAGGAACTCACGCACTGCCGAACATCCTCGAGCTGATCAAACGCGCCGAGCGAGAGGGCCCTCAGATGGACGTCGGCGAGTACACCGAGACGTTCCCCAGCGCGCTGCCGGCGAAGCGAGAGGTCGCGCACCACGCGTGGGTCAGCGTCTCTGTCGGCTGCGACAACAGGTGCACGTTCTGCATCGTGCCTCTGGTTCGCGGGGCGCAGCGCTCGCGTGCCCTCGGGGACATCCTCGCCGAGGTGCAGGGCCTTGGCGCGCAGGGCGTGGTCGAGGTCACACTGCTCGGCCAGAACGTCAACACGTACGGACGGGACATGACGATCCCCGGCTCCTCCCGCAAGCCGTTGTTCGGCGAGCTGCTGCGAGCGGTGGACGGAGTGGAAGGCATCGAGCGCGTTCGTTTCACCAGCCCGCACCCGCACGACTTCACGCCCGACGTCGTCGAGGCGATGGCGGAGTGCGAGAGCGTGTGCGAGCACATCCACTTCCCGATGCAGTCGGGCTCGGATCGTGTGCTGAAGGAGATGCGGCGCTCGTACCGCTCGGCTCGTTACCTGGACTGGCTGCGGCGCATCAGGGAGGGTGTGCCCGGCGTGGCGGTGACCACCGACATCATCGTTGGGTTCCCCGGCGAGACAGAGGAGGACTTCGGCGAGACGCTTCGCGTGGTCGAGGACGCTCGCTTCGACGCCGCCTACACGTTCCAGTACTCGCCGCGCGCCGGAACCGAGGCCGCAGATTACGAGGAGAAGGTGCCCAAGGAGGTAGTGCAGGAGAGGTTCGAGCGACTGGTCGCCCTACAGGAACGCATCTCTCAGGAACGCAACCAGGAGCTCGAGGGAAGCGTCGTGGAGGTCCTGGTCGAGGGCGCCGGTAGGAAGAGTGGCATCCAGGGCCGGACGCGAACGAACAAGGTCGTGAACTTCCCGGGGACGGCCCGGCCGGGCTCCTTCGTCGACGTGATGATCACCGGGGCGCATCCCCATCACCTGACCGGCGAGCTTGCCGCCGCAACAGTCCCGGCGTGACGTCCACCCGAACAGTTCCGGGCCCGGTCCTTCGCGAGCCCGACACCGGCGTGCCCCTGGCTCTGGTGGGACCGACCGCCTCCGGGAAGACCGAGGCCTCGATCGAGCTCGCCCGGCGGCTCGACGCTGAGGTGCTGATCGTGGACTCGATGACGGTGTACCGGGGTATGAACATCGGCACGGCGAAGCCCGGCAGGGCGGAACGCGACTCGATCCCACACCACCTGATCGACATCGCCGAGCCGTCCGAGCCGTTCTCCGTCGCGACGTTCCAGCGCCTGGCGGGCGAGGCGGTGGCCGACGTTCGGGATCGCGGCAAGACTCCGCTGCTGGTCGGCGGGTCGGGGCTCTACTTCCGAGCAGTCGTGGACGAGCTCGAGTTCCCCGGCACCGACCCGGCGCTCAGGGGGAGCCTGCAGGCCGAGGCGAGTGCGATCGGCGCCGAGGCCCTCCACGCCAGGCTCACCGAGCTCGACCCCGTGGCCGCCGCGAAGATGGAGCCCACGAACGAGCGGAGGGTGGTTCGCGCTCTGGAGGTGCTGGCTCTGACCGGGCGCCCGTTCTCCTCTTATGCGGAGGCCTGGGACAGATATCCTGAGGGGCGAGTTCGGGCCGCCGGGATCAGGGTTCAGCCCGACGTCCTGCGAGCTCGGATCGAGCAAAGGGCGCGGGTGCAGCTCGAAGGAGGCCTGATCGCAGAGACCGGGCGGCTCCTGCAGAGCGGCGCGGAGCCTCTGCTCACCGCTTCGCAGGCGATCGGGTACGCGGAGGCTGCCGAGCACCTCGCCGGAGGGATCACGTTGGATGAGGCATTCGAGAAGATAGTGCGCAGGACCAAGGCGCTGGCCCGAAGGCAGCTCGCATGGTTCAAGCGGGACCCTCGCATCCGTTGGTTCGAGGCGGACTCGGCGATCGAAGCGGTGGACGACATGGAGGAGCACTTCCGGACATGAAGTTCTCGAAGTACCACGGCACCGGCAACGACTTCGTGATGATCGAGGACGTTGCCGATCAGGTGACTCTCTCGCCCGCGCTTGTGGCCGCCCTGTGCGACCGGCACAAGGGAGTGGGCGCGGACGGCGTGATCCGCGTCGCGCCATCGTCGTCGTCCGACTTCTTCATGGACTACTGGAACGCCGACGGAGCGACTGCCGAGATGTGCGGCAACGGCATCCGGTGCCTGGCCAAATACGTGTACGAGCGCGGCCTAACGACCAAGACCGAGCTGGACGTGGACACGCGAGACGGCGTCAAGCACCTCGTGCTCGACGTGACCGGCGGAGAGATGACCGCGGTGAGGGTCGCGATGGGTCCCGCGACCCTCGAGCCCGACAGGATCCCCATGACCGGGTCGACCGAGCCCCGTTTCGTGGATCAGCCGTTCCCCGACGCCGGCCCCGGGTACCGCGCGACCGCGGTCTCCATGGGTAACCCGCATCTCGTCCTGGTCGGGGCACAGGACCTCGATTCGCTCGACCTTCCCAGGATCGGCCCGTCGCTCGAGCACCACCCCGCCTTCCCTGAGGGAACAAACGTCGAGTTCATCCGGGTCGAGGACGGGGTCGTGCGCGCACGTGTCTGGGAACGCGGATCGGGCGAGACGATGGCATGCGGAACCGGAGGATGCGCGTCGCTTGTGGCCGCGAACCTGCTCGGCCTCGCGGGCCGGCAGGGCACCGTGCGTTTCCCCGGAGGTGACCTCGAGATCGAGTGGGCCGACGACGACCAGGTGTACCTGACCGGGCCGGCCACCTTCGTCTTCGACGGCGAGCTCTCGGACGAGTGGGTGGCATCGCTGAGTGAGGGAGCGGCCACTTGAGGATCGCCGACCGCGTGGCCGGGCTTCCCCCGTACCTGTTCGCGGAGCTCGACAAGAAGATCGCGTCGAAGCGAGCGCAGGGTGCCGACGTGATCTCGCTCGGGGTCGGGGATCCCGATCACCCGACCCCGCGACACGTTGTCGAGGCCCTGCAGGAAGCCGCGGAGGACCCGAGCACCCATCAGTACCCCTCGTACTACGGGATGCCCGCTTTCCGTAAGGCGATCGCGGACTGGTACATGCAGCGTTTCGAGGTCGAGCTCGATCCCGAGACAGAGGTCCAGCCGCTCATCGGGTCGAAGGAGGGGATCGCTCATCTGGCGTGGGCGTTCGTCGACCCCGGCGACGAGGTCCTTGTGCCCGATCCCGGCTATCCCGTCTACGAGATCGGGACGCGTCTGGCCGGTGGGACACCGGTACCGCTTCCCCACACGCCCGAGCGCGGATTCCTGCCCGACATCGGATCGGCCACCGCGACGGAGCACACGACCCTGATGTGGCTCGGCTTCCCATCTAACCCGACCGCCGCGGTCGCGGAGCAGCCGCTTTTCGAGGAAGCGGTCGCGTTCGCGCGTGACAATGATCTCCTCCTCGCTCACGACGCGGCTTACTCGGAGATGACTTTCGACGGTTTCGTGGCGCCGAGCGTGCTGCAGGTCCCCGGAGCTAGAGACGTCGCCGTCGAGCTCGGCTCGGCGTCGAAGACGTTCAACATGACCGGCTGGCGCGTCGGCTGGGCGGTCGGCAACGCGGAAGCGATCCGCGCGCTGGCGACCGTGAAGACGAACATCGACTCCGGGATCTTCGAGGGCATCCAGCGCGCGGCTATCGCCGCACTGACCGGGCCGATGGATCACCTCGCCGAGCTTCGGGGGATCTACCAGCGGCGCCGCGATCTGCTGGTTGGCACCCTCAACGACCTCGGCTGGGACCTCAAGCCGCCGCTCGGCTCCTTCTACGTGTGGCTCCCCACGCGCGACGGGCAGAGCTCCGCGGAGTTCTGTGACTTCCTTCTCGAGCGTGCCGCTCTGGTGGCGGCACCCGGCTCCGGCTACGGCGCGCAGGGCGAGGGCTGGGTCAGGTTCTCGCTCACGGTTCCCGACGACCGCCTCGAGGAAGCCGTGGCGCGTCTCCGCAAGGCGCTCGAGTAGCTTGCCGCCGCGAGACCAGCGAGCCGTATCCGAGTCCCCGCTCTCCGCCACCTGGCGCCCCGCTGTTCGCGAGCCCGCGGTGCTCGTCGGCCTCGCCGCCGATGAATCGGCGCTGGACGAGCTCGCGGCCCTCGCGGATTCCGCCGGTGCCGAGGTGGTCGGTCGCCTGGTGCAGCCTCGTGAGCGTCCCGACCCCACCACGTTCATCGGCAAGGGGAAGCTCAACGAGCTCCACGGGCTCGTTCACTCGAAGGACGCGAGAGTGGTCGCGTTCGACGACGAGCTGTCACCCGCCCAGCTACGCAATGTCGAGCAGAAGCTCGAGGTGAAGGTGATCGACAGGACCGCCTTGATCCTCGACATATTCGCCCTGCACGCGAGGTCGAGAGAGGGTAGAACGCAGGTCGAGCTCGCCCAGCTCAACTACCTCCTGCCGAGGCTGCGAGGCTGGGGTGAGGCGATGTCCCGCCAGGCCGGCGGGATCGGCACCCGGTTCGGAGGGGGAGAGACGAAGCTCGAGATCGACCGCCAGCACATCGGGCGGCGGATCGCGAAGCTGCGTAAGGACATCACGAACCTGTCGAAGGCTCGCAGGGTCAAGAGCGCCGAGCGCGACCGCTCCGGCCTCCCGCAGATCGCGCTCGCCGGCTATACGAACGCCGGGAAGTCGACCCTTATGAACGCGCTCACCGAGTCGGACGTGCTGGTCGCCGACCAGCTCTTCGCCACCCTTGACCCGACGGTTCGCCGCCTGAAGCTCCCGGGCGGACGGCGGACCACGCTGTCAGACACCGTCGGGTTCGTACGCAAGCTGCCGCACGACCTGGTCGAGGCTTTCCGCTCGACGCTCGAGGAGGTCACGCGCTCGTCGCTCATCCTCCACGTCGCAGACGCATCCGCGGAGGACGTCGAGGAGCAAGTTGCTGCGGTTCGGGAGGTGCTCGGCCAGATCGGGGCCGGCGACATCCCCGAGGTCCTGGCGCTCAACAAGGTGGACCTGCTCTCGGAGGTGGCGAGGGCTCGCGTCCAGCGCCGGTTCCCCGGCGGGATCGAGGTCTCAGCGCTCACCGGGGAGGACATGGAAGGTCTGCTCGAGGCCCTGGATGCTGCGATCCCGGCTCCCCCGATCGAGGTCGAGCTCCTGGTTCCCTACGGCAGGCAGGACGTCGTCGCGAGACTCCACCGAGAGGCCGAGGTCGTGAAGGAGACGAGCGGTCCGGATGGCACCACGGTCGAGGCCCGCGTGGACGAGGAGCAGCTGGCGTGGGCGGGGGAGTTCGCCGTCAAGCGCGTCTCCCGCCGCAGCAGGATCTCGAGCTAGAGCTTCCGCAGGACTGCGACGACCTGGCCGAGGATGCGGCCGCCGGCGGGGAGGTCGTAGGGCTCCATCGTCGAGTTCTCGGGCACCAGCGTGATGCGGCCGGCACGCCTGCGTAGACGCTTGATCGTCGCCTCCTCCTCGGCGGGCCCGGGCAGCAGGGCCGCGACCACGGAGCCGTCCTCGGCGACGTCCTGGCGTCTGACCACGACCAGGTCTCCGTCGAAGATGCCCGCCTCGATCATCGAGTCCCCCGCGACGCGAAGAGCGAAGTGCTCCTCCTCGCTGGCGAGCGAGGCCGGGACCGCGATGTACTCCTCGACGTTCTCGTCGGCGAGGATGGGAGCCCCGGCCGCGACCTTGCCGAGGACCGGGACGGTGACCGCACCGGACCCCCGTGGGCGGGTGCCCGCGACCTCTATGGCTCGAGGCCGGGCCGCGTCTTTCCTCAGGAGGCCCTTCTTCTGGAGGTTGGTGAGCTGGGCGTGCACGCTCGAGGAGGAGGTGAGCCCCACGGCCTCACCGATCTCCCTCACGGTGGGGGGGTAGCCACGATCGTGGACCGTGCGGCGGATGTAGTCGAGGATCCGCCTCTGCCGGGGGGTCATCTCTTCCATGTCAGTACCGGACGCTAGCATGGCCTCGGGATGGAAGCAAACATGTGTTCGAATGTGCTTGCCTCCCGAACACCCGTTCGGCATACTCAGATCGTGACCCGAACGCGCGTTCGGTGGGGCCGGGTTTTCGCCCTTGTGACCTGCGCTTTTGTCGTGCTCGGCTTGGGCGGGCGCGCACTCGGCGGATCCTCGGAGCCCGCCGGGGAGCGCACCCGCCCCCGCATCTCGGTCGAGGCCGGCGAGACCCTGTGGTCCATCGCGAAGGCCCGGATCGGGCCCGAGGGGGACCCCAGGCCCTACATCGACGAGATCCGTGAGCTCAACAGGATGCCAACCTCCGAGCTCACAGTGGGGCAACTTCTGCTTCTTCCAACCCGTGAGCCATAGGGTCTCCCTGGGAAAGCATCATGGTGCGTCAGAATGCGATGCTATGATGCAGCCATGCGGACAACGGTGGCGATCGACCCGGATCTGGCGGCCAAGCTGAAAAAGATCGCCAAAGAGCGGGGCGTCTCTTTCAAGGATGCCCTCAACACGATGCTCCGCGCCGGGCTCGGTTCCGAAGCCCCCGTCGCCCGCAGGTATCGCCTACAGCCGAAGCCGATGGGCCTGCGATCGGGGATCGATCTCGACAAGGCCCTACGCCTGGCCGCCATGCTGGAGGACGAGGAGACGAGCCGGAAGCTCGAGCAGCGGAAGTGAAGCTCACCGACGTAAACCTGCTCCTCTACGCAGTCGATGCGTCGGCTCCGCGGCATGGGGCCTCTCGCCGATGGCTGGAGGAGCAACTCTCTGGAACCGAGACGCTCGCGTTCGCTTGGGTGGTGCTAATCGCGTTCCTGCGGCTCAGCACGAATCCCAGCGTCTTCGACGATCCACTTGAGTTAGCCGAGGCGTTCGACATGGTGGACGAATGGCTGGCGCAACCCCCCTCGACGGTAGTGCACCCCACGGATCGACACGGGGCGGTGTTGCGCGATCTGCTAGAACCTCTGGGTACGGCCGGCAACCTCACCACGGACGCTCACCTTGCCGCGCTCGCCGTCGAGCACGGCGCCGAGCTCTGCTCGTCTGATGCCGACTTCTCGCGCTTCCCGGGGGTGCGGTGGCGCAACCCCCTCGCCCAGAGCTGAACCTCACCCGTGTCGCGGTTGCGGTCAGCGGGTCCAGTCCACGTTGCGCACGCCCGGCGTGCGCCCTAGAGCGGCAACGGCCTGCTCGGGAGTCCTGGTCGCGGGAAGGGTGAGGAAGAGGATGATGGTTCGCACCTCGTCCTCCTCGTCGATGCGGATGTGGTCGAGTCTCGCGGGCAC
>JBOGVX010000214.1:0-5014 GCA_050693165.1 Actinomycetota bacterium
CCCGGAGGTCTCGGTGCCCCGCTGGCTCGCCGCACCGCAGGCCGTGCGGGTGCTGGCGCCGCCGCTCTACCGCGCGGCACTTCGGCGGATCGTGGGGGATCGCGCCGGATCCGCCGAAGCGCCGGGAGGGGGCTAGCCGCCGGCCGGGCTATGCGCCGACGCGGTGAACCTTCAGCAGGTTCGCATGAGCCTGGCCCGCGGGCGAGGACGCGACCATAACGACCGAGTCGCCGTCCGAGACAGAGCCGACCTCCATAAGCCGAGCCTCCATCGAGGCGATCATGCCGTCGAGGTCCTCGGGCGCCTCGATCGACCTCGGCTCGACCCCGTGTATGAGCGTGAGCTGGCCGACCGTGGCCGGCTCCGGCGAGAACGCGTGGATCGGAACACCGGGGCGGGCCGCGGACACGAGCCTCGCGGTCAGCCCGCTGTGGGTGAAGCACGCGACCGCTTTCGCGCCGCCCTGGCGGGCGAGCACCGCGGCGGCCTGCGCGAGCGGCGCCTCCTCGAGCTCCGGGTGGTCCTCATGGCGTCGCCTGAAGACGTACGGCTCGCCCGCGGTCTCGGCAACTTCGAGGATCCTCGTCCCGGTCTGGGCGGCCTCGACCGGGTACTTGCCGATCGCGGTCTCGGCGGAGAGGAGGATCGCGTCGGCGCCCTCGAAGACCGCGCCTGCAACGTCGCTCGCCTCCGCGCGCGTCGGCCTCGGCGCGGCCGTCATCGACTCGAGCATCTGCGTGGCGATGATCACAGGCACGGCTGCTGCTCGCGCCTGGTCGACAAGCTTCTTCTGGATGACCGGGATCTCCTCGATCGAGGCCTCGACGCCGAGGTCGCCGCGCGCCACCATGATGGCGTCGGCGCGCTGGAGGATCGCCGGCGCTTCGGCAACGGCGCTGCTCGTCTCGATCTTCGCGATCAGCAACGGCCGCTTCTCCGGCATCAACGAGAGCAGCGCGCCGCAGTCGCGCGCCGTCCGGACGAAGGACTGCGCGACCATGTCGGCGCCGATCTCCAGAGCCCACGCGAGGTCCTTCTCATCCTTCGGCGTGATCGCGGGGAGCCCCAAGCGCTCCGACGGGGCGTTGACGCCGGCCCGAGACCGGATGGTCCCGCCGCGAACGACCTCGGTGATCACGTCCCCTTGCTTCGTCTCCAGAACGCGGAGCGCCACAGCTCCGTCCGCGAGCAGCACCTTGTCCTCGGGCTCGAGGTCGGCGGCCAGGCCCTCGTAGGTCGTGGACGCGCTGTTCTCGTCCCCGGGCTCGAGCGAGTCCGCGCGCAGGACGAAACGTGCGCCGGACTCGAGCTTCACGACGCCCCCGCCCAGCTCGCCGAGCCGGACCTTCGGGCCCGACAGGTCCGCGAGGATGCCGACCGGTCTGCCGACCTCATCCGCGGCCTTGCGCACCGCCTCCACGTTACGATTCTGATCCCCGCGCGAGCCGTGCGAGCAGTTGATCCGGGCCACGTCCATGCCCGCCTCGACAAGCTCCTTCAGCCGAGTGACGCTCGCGGGCCCGATAGTGCACACGAGCTTCGTCGCCTTCATCGCGAACGCTCCTTGAGCCGGCGGATCACGCCGTCCACCTCCCCACCGTCGTCGCGGCCGGCCGGAGGATCCTCGGACAGGCGGCTCGGCACCTGTCCCCCGCCCTTCGAGGCCGCGAGCTCGAGCCACGAGTCGGGGAGCTCGTCGGGGATCTGCCTCTCGGCCATCTCGGCAAAGTAGATGGTCCAGGCCCTTGGGACCACCCGGGCCCACTGGTACCCGCCACCGCCCGTGGCGACCCAGCGCCCCCCGGCCGTGTCGTGAGCCAGCTGGTGGAGCGTTGCCGCGGCCTCGCGATACGCGCGCGTCGACAGCGCGAGGTGCGCGAGCGGGTCGGTGTGGTGCGTGTCGCACCCGAGCTGCGTGACGAGCACGTCAGGTGAGAACGCGCGGACCGCCTCGGGGACGACCTCCCGGAAGGCTCGGAGCCATCCGTCGTCGGACGTGTACGGCGGCAAGGGGATGTTGATCGCCGAGCCCTCGGCCTCCCCAGCACCACGATCCTCGACGAAACCGGTGCCGGGGAACAGGTAGCGCCCGGACTCGTGCAGGGAGATGGTCAGGACGCGCGGGTCGCGGTAGAAGATCTGCTGCGGACCGTCGCCGTGGTGCACGTCTACGTCCACGTAGGCGACGCGCTCCACTCCGTTGTCGAGCATCCACGCGATCGCGACCGCCGGGTCGTCGTAGACGCAGAACCCCGAAGCTCGTTCGGGCATCGCGTGGTGCAGCCCTCCCGCAGGATTGAACGCGTGGTCGGCTCCCCCGCTCACGACGGCCTCCGCGGCCACCAGCGAGCCACCGGCCACCCGCGCCGACGCGCGATGCATCTCGGGGAAGATCGGGTTGTCGCCTGGCCCGAAGCCGAACCTCGACCAGTCCCCCGGCTCTCCCGCTCCCGCCCTCTTCACAGCGTCGAGGTAGGCCTCGGTGTGGACCAGGAGCAGCTCCTGATCCGAGGCGACCTTCATCGGGACCTCCTCGACATCGCCGTCCAGGAGTCCGTAGGCGCTGATCAGCTCGCGGGTCAGGAGCACGCGGGCCGGCCGCAATGGATGCTGAGGACCGTGGTCGTACTCGACCGCGTCAGCCGAGTAGACGAGGACGACCCGGCCGCTCAGTCGATGCCCTGAGCCTTCTGCACGCTGCCCGAGAAGTCGACCGAAACAGCCTTCCACTCGGTGAACTCGTCGAGCGACTGCGGGCCCGCTTCCCTGTGCCCGTTGCCGGTGCTCTTCATTCCGCCGAAGGGCAGCTGCACCTCGGCGCCGATCGTCGGCGCGTTCGCGTACACGACCCCGAACTCGAGCTGCTGGATCGCCTTGAAGACGTTCGTGATGTCACGCGTGTAGATCGCCGCGGACAGCCCGTACTTCGTCGAGTTGGCGAACCGGATCGCCTCGTCGATGTCGGTCGTGCGGATGATCGCCGTGACCGGGCCGAAGATCTCCTCCTGCGCGATCCGCATGTCGGGAGTGGCCTCGTCGAACACGGTCGGAGTGAGGAAGTTGCCCTTGTCGTAGCCGTCGCCGGTCAGCTCCTCGCCGCCTGTCAGCAGCTTCGCGCCCTCCTTCTGCCCGATCTCGATGAACTCGAGCACGCGCTGCTTCTGCTTCTCGTTGATGACGGGAGCGAGCTCCACCTCGGGGTCGAGGCCGCTGCCGACCTTCATGCCCTTTACCCGCTGCAGCAACCGCTCCGTGAACTCGGGCCGCGCGTCCTCGTGCACCACGAGCCTCGACGTCGCCGTGCAGCGCTGGCCGCTCGTGGCGAACGCGCCCCACGCCGATGCCTCGACCGCGAGGTCCATATCCGCGTCTGGCATCACGATCAGCACGTTCTTGGAGCCGAGCTCCAGCGAGCAGCGCTTCATCAGCCGGCCGCACGTCTCGTTGATGTGGCGGCCGACCTCGAGCGAGCCCGTGAACGAGATCGCCCGGACGTCCGGGTGCAGGACGAGCGGCTCACCGGCCTCCTCGCCCATCCCGTGCACCAGGTTCAGCACTCCAGGAGGGAGCCCGACCTCCTCGAACATCTGGACGAGCAGAGTGGCCAGAAGTGGCGTGTCCTCGGCCGGCTTGAAGATGCTCGTGCAGCCGGAGACGAGCGCCGGCGCGATCTTCCAGAGCGGGATCGCGATCGGGAAGTTCCACGGAGTGATCAGGCCCACGACCCCGATCGGATGACGCACGGTCATCGAGAACTTGCTTCGAAGCTCCGACGGGACCGTGCTGCCGATAGGCCTGCGGCCCTCGCCGGACATGTAGTGCGCGAAGTCGATGCCCTCCTGGACGTCCCCGCGCGACTCCTTCAGGGTCTTGCCCATCTCGCGGGTCATCAGCTCGGAGAGCTCTTCCTTCCGCTGCTCGAGGAGCAGCGCCACGCGAAGGAGGTAGTCCGCGCGTTCAGGCGCGGGGGTCAGCATCCAGTCGTGGTACGCCTCCTTGGCCGCCTTTACGGCAGCCTCGACATCCTCTGACTGGCTCCTCGGGAAGGTTCCCAGCACCTCGTCGCGGTTAGCGGGGTTGCGCGACTCGAACGTCTCCCCCGAGGAAGCGGGGATCCACTTCCCTCCGACATAGTTCCGGTAGTCCTCAGCCACTGCCGCGCCTCCTTGCGCTAGATGCGGCCAATCCTACTTTCCGGCGCCTGTCAGCGGTCGCGGCGAGGCGGCCTCAGGCCGGGGGCGAGAGGGGGTCTTCCCACAAGATCGGGTTCTCGATGACCGGAAGGGTGAGAGCCGCCGGATCCGAGCCACCGAGGCTGAGGGTCACCCGCGCGCCCGCGGCGAAGAGTGGGGTCTTGTCCGAGTCTGCCGAGGCGACCGTGAGAGCCAGCCTGTGCTCGGCCAGCAGGAGGTGCGCCTGGGCCATGCCCTCCATGTCGAGCACCATCGTCTGGCCCGGCGTCACCGGCTGGGGGTTGTCGATCCCGGCTCGCAGCTCGGGGTTCATCGCGAACGCACCCTGCCCGATCTTCTCGCCCGACCCGTCGGGAGCCATGTCCCACAGGGTGCCCATGATGTCGACGCGAGGACTGGTCATGGACAGGGACAACCTCAGCTTCGGGGCACCGGCGATCAGGGTGTCGGTGGAGATGGGAGCCGACACGAAGCTCACCCGCGAGCTCTCGAAGTCGATGGAGGAGCCGGGTTCCTGGAGGAACAACGCGCTTGGGTCCGCGGCGTAGCTCGCAGAGGCAGCCGCACCCGGCGACGTCGCCAGCGTTTCGGCCGCAGAGGGGTAGAGCGTCAGAGGAGAGCTCTCGGGCAGCGGCCAGGTGTCCTCGGTAAGGACTCGGCCATCGTTCAGGAACAGCTCGACCGGAGGGCCGGTGTCGACGTCGCGCTGCTGCAGGTGGCGGTCGAACCAAGCATGCAAAGCGCCGGTCCACTGCTCGAACCGGTCGTTCGGGTACGGGAAGTCTGTGCTGCCGTGGTGCCATTGCCCGAACCACAGCTTG
>JBOGVX010000215.1:0-5885 GCA_050693165.1 Actinomycetota bacterium
ACGCTGCTCCTATCCACCGGCGATGACTCCAGCTCGGACTTCTCCAACGGTTACAGCCCGCACGATCAGCGCCCGGACATGACGTGGAACAGTGCCGACCTGACGGCGCATAACCTGGCGGACAGGCGGGGCAAGCTGCTTCGTATCGACGTTCGCGACGTCGACGGTGACGGTTCAATGATCCCGGCCGACAACCCCTTCCTCGACGTGGAGGGAGCGGACCCCTACGTCTACGCGTACGGGTTCCGCTCCCCGTACCGATTCGCGGTGAATCCCGCCACGGACCACGTCTACGTGGGAAACGTCTCCTCCGACGCCGGGAGTGCGAATGCCACGCGAGGACCGGCGGGACACGAGGAGCTCGAGATAGTGCCGCCCGGCGGCGGCACGGACCACGGCTGGCCCCGCTGCACGATGAACAGGGTTCCGTACTGGGAGTACAACTTCGCGACGGGTCAGTCCATCGCGCCCTTCGACTGCTCCGGCACGGTGCCCGCCGCCCTGTATTACGGACCGAGACCGGACACCACCAACCCCTGGATCCAGATGGGTCAGGGAGGGCGGACCATCATGGCGGGCCTCGTCTACGAGCGACCTGAAACCGGCGCCCTTCGACTTCCCGCCCATTACGACAACCAGCTCATCTGGACGGAGTACTCCCGCGACCAGGTGTGGAGGCTCCCGGTCAATACCGACGGGTCGCTGTCCGTGGGCGTCCAGGACCTGATCCCCGTCTGGTACGGAGGGCTCAGGAACCCGATCGACGCCGACATGGGTCCGGACGGGGCGGTCTATCTGGCCGAATACGGCTCGAACATCTGGAACAGCACGAATGGACGGATCAGCCGGTTGGTCTGCGCCGGATGCACCCCCTCTTCCGCCGACTACCAAGGAGCCCCAGTGGTCGACCCAGCCGCGCCGACGCTAGCCGCCGGGGCGGTCGGGGACACGGGAGGGAGCTCGCCCGGACCGATGCTCGCCGTCGTTCTCGGAGGCCTGGCCCTGGTCGGCCTTCGCAGACGCCGCGCGGTCACCTAAAGGAGGAACGAGATGGCGTGGAAGGCTTCTGGCAAGCCCGGTGTACGCCGGGGCGCGGCGCTCATTGCCTCGCTCGCAGCTATCCTCGTAGTCAGCGGCCCCGCCTCGGCCCAGGTCGGCCGGACCGACCCCACGGTTGAGCACCAGGTGTTGACAGCGGGCTATCGCGACATCACGGCTCTCGAGGTCACGGCGGACGGCCGGGTGATCTTCAGCCAGCGCGAGGGGAAGATCTTCGTAAGGAAGCAGGACGGCTCGGTCGAGGAAGCTGCATTCCTCCCGGTTGACTCTTACGACCGATCTCAAGGCTCCCAGAACGGCGCCACCGCCACATGTCCGCGCGGCGACGAGTGTCCGGCCGGCTATTACCTCTCCGAGGGCGGGGTGCACGGGCTTCTCCTGGCTCCGGACTTCGCGGATACCGGCCACATCTACATCTACTACACGGTCGCCGACTCTCTGGGACAGCCGGTCGATCCGCCGAAGATGCCCGGCGCGCGTGGTCCCTCTGAGAACGAGGGCAAGTTCCGGCTATCCCGTTTCACGCTGGTCGGCGACACGCTCGACCTCTCGTCCGAGGTGAAGCTTTTCGAGAACCCCGCGGAATGGCACTACTGCTGCCACTACGGCGGCGACATGGAGTGGCTCCCCGACGGGACGCTGGTGCTCACGACGGGCGACGACACGAGCTCGGACTTCTCCAACGGGTACAGCCCCCACGACCAGCGTCCCAACATGACCTGGAACAGTGCTGATCTGACCGCCCACAACCTGGCCGACAGACGCGGAAAGGTCCTTCGGATCGACGTCCGCGACGTGGACGGCGACGAGTCGATGATCCCGAAGGACAACCCGTTCCTCGACGTGGAGGGCGCAGACCCGTACGTGTACGCGTACGGGTTCCGCTCGCCCTACCGCATGGAGGTGAATACCGAGACCGGCCACATCTACGTCGGGAACGTCTCCTCCGACGCCGCCGTCCCGGACCCCCGGCGAGGGCCGGCAGGGCACGAGGAGCTGGAGATCATCCCGCCCGGTGGTGGCACGAACCACGGCTGGCCCCGGTGCACCATGAACAACGTTCCCTACAACCAATACGACTTCGCAACGGGGACCGCCGGTGCCCCGTTCGACTGCACGGGCATGACCCCGGCCGCGTTCTGGTACACGATCGCGCCGAGCCCCACCAGCGTGTGGGCTCAGGTCGGCGGAGGTGGCCGCACCATCATGGGTGGCACCCTCTACCGGCGCCCCGACACGGGTGCCCTGCGGCTGCCGGAGCATTTCGACAACCAGCTGCTGTGGATGGAGTACTCGCGTGACCAGATCTGGAGAACCCCGGTCAACGCGGACGGCTCGCTGTCCACCGGCGTGCAGGACCTGGTGCCTGTCTGGTACGGCGGGCTCCTCAACCCGGTCGACTCCGAGATCGGACCCGACGGGGCCCTCTACATCGCGGAGTACGGGTCGAACATCTGGAACAGCACTAACGGACGCATCAGCCGGTTGATCTGCGAGGGCTGCACCCCCTCTTCCGCCGACTACCAGGGAGCTCCCGTCGTCGACCCCGGCTCGCCGAGGCTGGCGGCCGGGGCCGTTCCGGATCCGGGTGGCGACTCGCCCCTTCCTGTGCTCGCGGTGATCCTCGGCGGTCTCGTTCTGATCGGGCTCCGTAGGCGGCGGCAGATCGGCTAGCTGGGGAGATGCCTGACATGCCCGCCGCGAGACGCCTGTTCCTTCGCGCGACCTGCCTTGCGGGGCTCCTGGCCGCCCTGAGCGCCGTGCCCGCGTCCGGACAGACCATCCCCGACGCCGAGACGCTGGTTGCCCGGGACCTGGAGCTGGAGGTGCTGGCGTCAAACCCGGACGTCAAGGACCCCACCGCTCTCGAGGTCACCTCCGATGGGCGTGTGATCTTCGTGGAGCGTACCGGCCGGGTGAAGATATGGCACCAGAACGGGACGCTGGTAGAGGCGGGGCGGATCGGCGTCGATTCACGGACCGGCCAGTGCAACGACTGTCCGGGGCTCGGGCTGGACGAGGGCGGGCTGCACGGCCTGCTGCTGGCCCAGGACTTCGACCAGACCGGACATATCTACGTCTACTACTCGGTGCCGAACTCGATGGGCATCCCGCCGGTTCCGCCAAAGCACCCTCTTGCGCGGGGACCTCAGGAGATCGAGGGGAAGTTCCGTCTCTCGCGGTTCACCCTGACCGGCGAGACCCTCGACCTGGGCTCCGAGGTCAACATCCTCGAGAACCCGGCCGAGTGGCTCCACTGCTGTCACTACGGCGGGGACATGGAGTGGCTGCCCGACGGGACCATGCTCCTGTCGGTTGGCGACGACACCATCTCCAGCCAGTCCGGAGGCTTCGGGCCAAGGGACTACCGAGTCGGCCAGGAGTTCAACAACGCCGACCTCTCCTCCCAGAATCTGGCCGACCGGCGGGGAAAGCTCCTCCGCCTAGACCCCGAGGACCTCGATGGCAACGACAGCTACCTCCCTCAGGACAACCCGTTCGCCGATAACCCCGACGCGGATCCATACGTCTACGCGTACGGGTTCCGCAGCAACTACAGGTTCGCGATCGATCCCAGGACCGGGAACTCCTTCGTCGGCACGGTCGGGCCCGACGGCAAGAACCCCGACCCCAACCGGGGCCCGGCCGCTCACGAGGAGCTGGAAGAGGTTCCGTTCGGGGGCGGGACGAACCACGGCTGGCCTCGGTGCATCGGCAACAACATCCCCTACAACGACTACGACTGGCAGACCGGACAGGCCGGCCCGCCTCTGTCATGCCAGGGGATGACGCCGGCATCCATCTGGTACTCGTACCAGCCCTCTAACACCAGCCCATACGTTCAGATGGGGAGTGGCGGGACCTGCAACGCGATCATGGGCGGGACTGTCTATCTACGGCCCCAGACCGGGGCCCTGCGTCTCCCCGCGCGGTTCGACGGCCAGCTCCTGTGGATGGAGTGGTGCCGCGGCCTCCTGGTGTCCACGCCCATCAAGGCGGACGGCAAGCTCGACAACCGACCCGAGCAGGTGAAGATCGTGTTCGGCGGAGGCGCCAGCTCTCCCGCCCCGGCCACGGCGGTCAATCCGCAGCTGCGCAGCCCGATCGATGCCACGGTCGGCCCCGACGGCGCTCTGTACGTCGCCGAGTATGCCTCCAGGAACTACAACAGCACGAATTCAAGGATCAGCCGCATCAAGTGCGCGGGATGCCAGCCCACTCCCGCGGACTACGGAGGGGCCCCCGTGGCGAACCCCGATGGGGTCGTCACGCGGGCAGGGGCGATCCCCGCCCCATCAGGGGACACACAGCGCTGGGTGCTGATGTCCGGGCTCGTCGCGTCGGCGGTCCTGTACGGGCTCCGTCGGAACCGGGTCCTGTCGTAACGAAAGAGGAGGGAGCAGCTATGCCGAGACCACCCAGGAGATCGATAAGGACCATCGGTGTGATGCTGATGGCCGTCACGATGGTCGCGGGGGCCGGGGCATCTCCGGCCGGTGCCGCGACCGAGATCGACCTGACGCCGCATCTCAACAATGTCGGGATCCAGCAGCTACCAACATCCACGGCCGACTTCGACGGCGTCGGCTGGAGCTACTCCATGGCTGCTCTGCGGCTGGGGGACCCACGGAGCAACTACGCCGGCGTGGAGCCGGGACAGACGATCACTACCGGCGGCTTCACCTTCACGTGGCCGAACCGGCCCGCGGGCTCCACAGACAACGTGGTGACACTCGGACAGACGATCGCCCTGACGAACGCGGCAGGCGCCACCAAGATCGGCTTCCTGGGATCGGCCACCAACGGGCCCACGACTGGGACGTTCACGCTCAACTACACGTACGTCGACGCCGAGGGCGTGACGCGCGAGGAGCAGGTGAACAAGCCGATCACGTTCAGCGACTGGACGCTCAATGCCGGCGGCGCTTCTCCGGCGGCCGGAAACACGATCGTGCTGAAGAACCTCTTCCGCTCGGCGAGCCAGCCGGCGCCTTGCTGCGTTCCGGATCAGGACGAGCCACACGTCTTCCTGGTCAGCACCCCGCTCGATCCGACCAAGACCTTGCAGAGCATCAAGCTGCCCCAGACCATCAACGGTCAGATCCACCTGTTCGGTATGGCCATTGCTTAGGAGTCAAGAGGGGAGGCATGACATGAACGATCGTTCGCCCAAGAAGCTATTTGGACACCGAGTGGGGGTGTTGGCGCTCACGCTCACCACCGCGCTCTCGCTCATCCCCGCCGGTCCGGCCCATGCTGCCCAGGTCGACCTGACGGCGTTCCTCAACAACGTCGGCATCCAGCAGAGCCCGGCGCAGACGAACGCGGACTTCGACGGTGGCGGCTACGCGTACTCGGCGGCGGCGCTGCAGCTCGGAGACCCCGTGGACGGCTATGACGGCGTCGAGCCGGGGGACCAGATCTCTGCGGGGGGCTTCACTTTCACCTGGCCGCAGCGGCCGGAGGGCGCCACCGACAACGTCCTGACGTTCGGCCAGACGATCCCGGTCGCGGCTGCATCCGGAGCCACCAAACTCGGTCTTCTTGGGACATCGGTTCAGGGGGCCGGCACCGGAACGTTCACGCTCAACTACTCATACACGGACGGGAATGGAGTGGTTCAGAACACCAGCGTCACCAAGTCCGTTACCTTCTCGGACTGGACGCGCGGGCTGCTGGGCGACGAGGCGCTCCACGCCAACGAGACGGTCGTGCTGAAGTCGCGCTTCCGAGGATTCTCCGGAAGCTCGCAGCCGGTCTTCTTCTTCACGACGCCCCACGTCTTCCTATCGACCGTGACGCTGGATCCCTCGATGACGCTGGAG
>JBOGVX010000216.1:0-19151 GCA_050693165.1 Actinomycetota bacterium
GACCTGGTTCGTGATGTCGGGGAGCTAGATCAGAGATTCGAGGCGGGTCTCAGCGACTGTGAGACGAAGGAGATGATCGTGTCTCATGAGGCATTCGGCTACCTCGCAGATCGGTACGGGCTCACCCAGGTCGGCCTCGCGGGGTTGGAGCCGGAGGGCGAACCGACGGCTGCTGCGCTGCAACAGGCCGTCGACCTGTTGAGAGCGGGTGACGCGAAAGCGGTGTTCTACGAGGCATCAGAGGAGGCCAGGAGGATCGCGGAGGCGGTCGCATCCGACGCCGGCGTCCAGGCTCTTCCCCTCAATACGCTGGAATCGGAACCCTCACAGGGCGACTATCTGACCACGATGGAAGAGAACCTGGCATCACTCAGAGAAGGGCTTGTATGTCCGTAGCCGCGATCGAGGCGCACGCGGTCCGGTTCGGCTACGGGCCAGCGCCTGTTCTCGACGGCCTCGACCTCCGTATCGACCCGGGCCAGTTCGTCGTGCTCACCGGACCGAACGGCTCGGGTAAGTCCACGCTGATCAAGCTGGCGGTCGGGCTGTTGGCCCCGCGGTCCGGTGAGGTGCTCGTTCTCGGGAAGCCCGCGACCGAACGCTCGGCGCGGCGAAAGGTCGGGTACGCGCCACAGAGCTCCCCCGACAGGATGGTACTGCCGGTCTCCGTGTCCGAAGTGGTGGCTGCGGGCGTGGTCCCCTCTCGCGGACTTCTCTCCCGTCCATCCGCCGAAGAGCGGCAGCAGATCATCTCGGCGCTCGACTCCGTTGGCCTATCCGAGCTCGCACGCGAGTGCGTGTTCGAGCTGTCCGGTGGCCAGCAACAGCGAGCCGTGATCGCCCGTGCCCTGGTGGGCAACAAGCCGGTGCTGATCCTCGACGAGCCGACTACCGGTATCGACAGTGCGTTCCGCCCCCGTCTGGTTCAGGACGTGCGTGAACGCGCGGACGCCGGCGCCGCGATCCTCGTTGTCTCGCATGACCCCGACGATTTCCACGAGGTTTGCGACCGCATCCTGTTCATGGAGGACGGTCGCGCACGCGATGTCGCTCACGAGGACTTCCACGCTGGGGAGGTGGCCGGATGATCGACCTCCTCTTCACCGAGGAGTTCGGACAGCGCGCGCTGGTCGCCGCCACCTTGATCGGGATCGTGGCTCCCTTCGCCGGCGCGTTCCTTGTGCAGAGGCGCTTGTCCCTTGTCGGCGACGGGGTGGGACATCTCGCGCTCGCGGGAGTGGCGCTCGGTGCGCTTGTTGGCATCACTGGCATCTGGGGAGCTCTGGTCGTTGCCCTGATCGGCGCCGTCCTTCTCGAGATGCTCAGAGTGCGAGGCCGGCTCACCGGCGATCTGTCGCTCGCGCTGCTCTTCTACCTGGGCATAGCGACGGGGGTCGTGGGCCTCAGCCTCGCCGGTAGGTTCAACACATCGGCGCTCGGGATCCTGTTCGGCTCCCTGTTCTCCATCTCCTGGGGGGACGTGTTCGTGATCGGCGTGCTCGGAGCGATCGTCGTTCTGACCGTAGTGCTCCTCTACAGGCCGCTTCTCGCTGTCGCTCTGGACGAGGAGACGGCTCGAGCTGCCGGCCTTCCTGTCGACGCCCTCAACCTTCTCCTGGTTGGTTTGACGGCTCTCTTGGTCGTGGGTGGTATGCGGGTGGTCGGGCTCTTGCTCGTCGCCGCGCTGATGATCGTTCCCGTGGCTGCCGGATCGAAGGTTGCACACTCCTTCCGGGCCACGCTGGGCTGGGCCGTGGCGGTGGGCGCCGCGTCGGCGTGGATCGGGCTGTTCGCCGCCGCAGCCCAAGGTGAGCTGGCACCCGGAGGGACCATCGTCCTCGCGTCGATCGCCGCGTTCGTCGTATTCGCTACCGCTGGACGCCGCACCGCTGTAGCGCACCGCCCGAGGAAGAGCGCATGAGCGAGGCCGCGACCCTCGCTCAGCACGCCGGCCTCAAGCCCACCGCCCAGCGGGTGGCGATCATCGAGGCACTCGATGGCAAGGAGCGACCCGTCACCGCGCAGGACCTGCATGACGAGATGCGTGGAAGCGGCGCCCCGGGCCTTGCGACCGTCTACCGGACGCTGCGAGCTCTGGCCAAGGCCGGAACCGCCGAAACGTTCGAGGCCGAGCCCGGCGAGCTCGCCTACAAGCTGTGCGAGGTCGTTCACCATCACCACCTGATCTGCGAGAGCTGCGGCCAGGTCGAGACGATCCCCTCGTGCGAGGTCGAGGACTGGGCGGCCGCGGTTGCCAAGCGTCGTGGCTTCCGGGTGACAGCGCACCGCGCCGACGTCTACGGGCTCTGTGCCCGCTGCCGCCGAAAGAGAACGAGCTAGGGTCCGACTACCTCGCGGTAGATGGCTTCGATCTCGCCGGCGACCGTGGCCCACGAATAGCGACGCGCGCGCTCCTTGCCCGCCTCCGCGAGCCGCTTGGCGAGATCGGCGTCTTCGAGCACTCGGCCCAGAGCGTCGGCAACAGCCGCCGGGTCGCTCGGGGGGACCAAGATGCCATCGGTGCCGTCTCGGACCACCTCCCGATAGCCCGCGATGTCGCTCGCAACCACCGGCAGCCCGGCGGCCAGCGCCTCGACGAGAACGATGCCGAACGACTCGCGTCCCGTCGCCGGCGCGCAGAACACCTCGGAGGCGGCGTGGTAGGCCGGCAGCTCCTCGTGGGGAACGTTCCCGAGCATGATCACTCGCGCCCGGGTCTCGATGGGGAGATCCCTGAGCGCTGGACGCTCGGGGCCGTCCCCCGCGACCACCAGAAGGACATCCGGACGCGACGCGGCGAGCTGACCGAAAGCGTCCACCATCACTCGGAATCCCTTGCGCCTGTCGAGCCGGTTGACGAACAGGATCCGGCGCCCTGATGGAAGACGGGCGGGCTCGGCTGCTGCGAACAGCTCGATGTCGGCGCCGTTGGGAACTATGCGGATGTCTCCCCTACCCATGGCCCGGCCGACGAACGACGCAGCGGCTTGCGACACCGCAACACGAACCGCGATCCGCCGCCAGATGGTCTTCAGCGCCGGCGCCGCAGCAGACAGGAGCGCCGAGCGCTCCGCGTTGGCGTGAAAGGTCGCCACGACCGGGACTGATGCGGCCAACGCGGCGAACATCGACGGTCCCGGCACGAAGGGCTCGTGAACGTGCACTACGTCGGGCCGAAAGTCGGAGAGAGCCTGTCGCGTGATCGATCGTGCCTTCGGCGTCGGTGAGATGGGAGCTATGGACTGGTTGTAGGGAACCTTGATCGGCCGGCCGGCAGCTCGAACCCAATCCTCGTCGGGGCGTTTCGTCGCGGGCGCCAGCACGAGTACGTCGTGGCCCTGGTCCCGCAGCTTCGAAGCGAGCTGGCGCACGTGGACCTGGACCCCGCCCGGAGCATCCCAGGCGTAAGGACAGGCGAGCAGGACCCTCATGGAGAACCGGCGCCCGCTGCGGCACCGGCCGCCTCGGGCGTCCCGGCATCTTCACCGGCCGATTCGCCCCAGGCCGGCTGGAACATGTGCCACTGGGTCGGCGCGGCGGCGATGCTTCGCTCGAAATGCTCGGCGAGGAACCGCGTCATCTTCGTGACGTCGTTGCGGAGGCTGTCGGTCCGCTCCACCTCGATCGGCGGCGAGACGTAGGTCACCCAGCCATCGGCCGTGTCGTAGCAACCCGCCGCCAACAAGGGACAACCCGTCGCCAGGGCCAGCAGGGCGGGGCCGGGCGGCATCCGGCGCTCCTCACCGAACATCTCAACCACAACTCCGTTGCCCTTCAGGTCGCGGTCGGCCACGAGCGCGATCAGATGGTTCTCGGAAAGTAGGCGAATGCACTCCTCGGCGACCTTGCCATCATCGGTGAGCCCCAGCACGCCCATCCCCAGCTCCTCGCGATGGTTGAGAAACAGCTGGTAGAGCCGCTCGGGCCGGAGGAACTCGGCCACGGCCGTTATGCGCCACCCCTGGAAGGGGATCCACTTCCCCGCCGTGTCCCAGTTGCCGAGATGCGGGAGAGCGAGGACAACGCCTCCGCCCTTCTCGAAAGCTCGGTCGAGGTGCTCTTTCCCGACGTAGAACTGGCGCGCAACGAACTCGTCGTCGGGGATGACTCGAGCGTGGAACGTGTCGTACCAGTACCGGCCGTAGGAGCGGAATGCTTCCTGGGCAGCGGCCTGAACGATCGGCGATGCCGCGTCTCGCCCAAGAACGCGAGAAAGGTTCGAAGCGACCACGCGCCGCGCCTTGCTCGCAACGTGGAAGGCCGCAGTACCAGCTCCTTCGAACAGGCGCCTCCCAAGCGATTCCGGGAGCGTCATCGCGATCCGCTCGACGGCAGCGAAGGTCATGTAGGAGAGGCGCTCCTTGAACGTCTCCTCCTGTTGCTCGCTCATGCCGGCTCCCGTTGCCTCGCCACGGAAGCGCCGTGCCGGACCACGGGCTCCAGGGAGATAACTGCCGCGGCCCACAACGCGATGTCGAGGATCGCGGGTATCACGAGGCCAAGCACCGCCATGAGCGGCCTGACGGATCTGTAAGGAACTCGCTCCCGGATCTCGAATCCCAGCCCGATGGCCTTAGTGGCCATGTATGACGCCAGGTAGGACGCCACCAGCGCCGTGACCGCCGCCGCGGCGGTCCATGGCTCGGCCGGGATGGCGGCCCACGCGATGGAGCCGAACAGCAAGGCCTCCAGCACACGCTCGACCGCGTGATCGGCGAAGACGAGCAGGGCTGCGCCTGAGCTTCGGGCGGCGAGGCCCGCGAGTATGGATGCCCCCACCGCACCGGCCGCGACCGCGCCCCCGGCAACCGGCCGGCCGGAAATGACCAGCCAGGCTGAGGCTGTCGAAGCCGCGAGCGCCAGAACCAGCAGCGAAGGCACAGCGGAAGTGGGCTTTGGGGAGGTCATATAGCGGAGCGAGCCTAGCATCGGCCGGTCCCCTCGCCCGGAGGCACATGTGCCACGAAAAGGCCACATCTATAATCGGCTCCCACCGACCCGGGGAGCCGAGCTTGAACACCTACGAAGCGAGCAACATCCGCAACGTCCTTCTCGTCGGACACGGCGGATCCGGCAAGACGACCCTCGCCGAAGCACTCCAGTTCCTGGGAGGCGTCACCACCCGCATGGGAACGGTCGAGGACGGCAACACCGTCAGCGAC
This sequence comes from Actinomycetota bacterium, assembly GCA_050693165.1. GTDB lineage: Bacteria > Actinomycetota > UBA4738 > UBA4738 > CALAEC01 > CAZKFH01. Next base: position 5,163 of record JBOGVX010000216.1, read on the forward strand.
TTCGAGCCCGAGGAGGTGAAACGCCAGATCAGCGTCTCGCTGGCCCTTACCCCGATCGAGTGGCGGAACACGAAGCTCAACATCCTCGACGCGCCCGGGTACGCGGACTTCATCGGCGACGTGCGAGCCGCGCTCCGGGCGGTGGACGCGGTCCTCTTCGTCGTCTCGGCCGTGGACGGGGTCGAGGTTCAGCACGAGGTTGTCTGGGAGCTGGCAGTCGAGCACGGTCTGCCTCGCGCCTTCTTCATCAACAAGATGGACCGAGAGCGGGCCTCGTTCCAGCGCACGCTCGACCAGCTCGTCCAGTCGTTCGGGACGCAGGTCGCGCCACTGCAGTTCCCCATCGGCGAGGAGCACGACTTCGAGGGAGTCGTCGACTTTCTCTCCAACAAGGCGTACCACTACCAGTCGGGCCCGAAGGGACAGGAGAGCGACTGGCCCGAGGAGCTTCACAGCCAGGCGGACCCGCTCCGCGAGAAGCTCGCCGAGTCCGTCGCCGAGTCCGACGACACGCTCCTGGAGCGCTACCTCGAAGCAGGAGAGCTGCCCGAGGAGGACATCGTCAAGGGCATCCGCGGAGGCCTGGTCGAGGCGAGGATCGCACCGGTGCTCGTCGGCTCGGCCTCTAAGGGCATCGGGGTGGACAGGCTGGCGGACCTGATGGTGGACGAGTTCCCCTCGCCGATGGACCGGACTCCCGCAACGGTGATGACCAAGGACGGCGAGGAGCAGGAGCGTCCCACGGATCCCAACGGTCCTCTTGCGGCGTTCGTCTTCAAGACGGTCTCCGACCCGTACGTCGGGCGGATCAACCTGTTCCGGGTCTTCTCCGGGAGGATCCGGCCGGACACCACGGTCCACAACGCAACACATGGGAAGGACGAGCGGGTCCACCAGATCTTCACGATGCGCGGGAAGGAGCACGAGAACGTCTCCGAGGTTCCCGCGGGGGACATCGGAGCGGTAGCGAAGCTGTCCGAGACCTACACGGGAGACACTTTCTCGGAGAAGTCTGCCCCCGTCACGCTCCCCGCCCTCGAGCTGCCCGAGCCGCTGCACGCTGTCGCGGTCGAGCCGAAGACGAAGGGCGACGAGGACAAGCTCTCCACCGCGTACCACCGTCTGCAGGAGGAGGACCCGACCTTCAGGGTCGAGCGCATGGCCGACACGCACGAGACCGTGATGTACGGCATGGGCGAGACCCACCTCGATGTCATGGCGGAAAGGATGCAGCGGAAGTTCGGCGTCGAGGTGATCCACCATCCAGCGCGGGTGCCGTACAAGGAGACCATCCGTGCCGGTGTCGAGGCGATCGGACGCCACGTGAAGCAGAGCGGCGGGCACGGCCAGTACGCCGTGGCTCACATGAAGGTCGAGCCCCTCGAGCGCGGTGGCGGCTTCGAGTACATCAACAAGATCTCGGGCGGCGCGATCCCGAGCCAGTTCATACCTTCCGTGGAGAAGGGCATCCGCAAGGCGATGGAAGACGGCACGACCGGGCACCAGATGGTCGACCTACGCGTCACGCTCTTCGACGGCAAGTTCCACACGGTCGACTCTTCGGACATGGCGTTCCAGATCGCGGGATCGCTCGGGATCAAGGAGGCCGTGCAGAAAGCCGGGGTCGTCCTCCTCGAGCCAGTCATGGACCTCGAGGTCATGGTCCCCGACTCGATGACCGGCGACGTGATCGGCGACCTCAACTCGAAGCGAGGGAAAGTCTCGGGCATGGATCCCACCGGTTCTGGGAAGACGCGCGTTTTCGCGGAGGTGCCGCAGTCCGAGCTAACCCGCTACTCGATCGACCTGCGCTCGATCACCGGCGGCCGCGGAGCGTTCACGATGAAGTTCTCCCATTACGAGGAGGTCCCTGCGCACCTGGCGGACAAGGTCATAGCCGAGTCACAGAAGGACAAAGAAGAAGCACACAAGTGACCCCGCCCCACTTCAGCCTCGGGATGCGTGGCGAGCTCACCGCAGTCTGAACAGGTCCCCTTCCAGGAGGACTACTACCGCGACATATGCGGGCAACGTCAGACTCGGTTCGATCGAGCCCGCGACGACCGTGTTGTCGCACTGGTCGAGCGTCACGCGCCCGATCGCCGCCCGGAAAGCGCGCTGCTCGACATCGGCTGCGGCTATGGGCACGTTCTCAGACGTTTCACGGGGCTCTACAGGCTCGCAGGGATAGACCTCTCCACACACGCGTCCGACGTGGCGCGCAGATCCGTTCCCGGAGCCTCGGTCGTGACCGCCGACATCGAACAAACACTCCCGTTCCGCGAGGAGTTCGACGTCGTGCTCGCGATCAATGTGATCGAGCATCTGCGTGAACCCGAGGCCGGCTTGCGCTCGATCCGGGCTGCCCTCGCTCCCGGAGGGCTGCTGGTCGCGCACCTTCCTACGATCAATGGGCCCGTGAGCCGCCTGATCTACAGGTTCGCGTACGCGCAGGATCCGACCCACGTCTACCGTCCGAGCGGTGACGAGGTTCGGCAGCTGATCGAGTCAGCCGGCTTCGAGACTCTCGAATGGTCCTTCGCGCCGCACCGGCGCTGGCTCGGATCGAGGCTGGGCTGGCACCCCGCCTATCTGGCGGCCTTTCGCCGCGATTACGGCAGGTCGAGCCGGAAGAGGGAATCTGACCCCAGAGCGAGTACATATATAGGGAGATGAGCGAGATAAAGGTCTACGGAGCGGACTGGTGCGGCGATTGCAGGCGCGCCAAGCGCATGCTTGACAACATGGACGCTGCGTACGAGTACATCGACGTCGACGTCGACCTCGATGCCAAGACCGAGGCCATCCGTATCTCGGGACGCAAGAGGATCCCGGTCATCGTCTTCCCGGAAGGCGACGTGCTCGTCGAGCCCACGGACCCCGAGCTGAAACAGGCTCTCCTACGCCGCTCCGCGTAAAGGCTACTCAGGCTTCGTAGCGCGCAGCGAGAAGCTGAGAGGCAGCTCTCCCTCTCCCGGATAGAACCAGAGGTCCCCTCTCTTCTCCAGGAAGGGCACTTCCCAGTCGAGGAACGGCCACTCGTGGAGGAAGTCGATCCGCAAGCCGGCATCGATAAGTGAGGACAAGACCTCCCCCATCGAGTGCGGCCAGTCGAACGAGGTCTTCATCTTGGTCTCCGCAGACCTATCCGCGTACGAGCCCTCGACCGGGAACTCGATCGGCTCGGTTGTCGGCCAGTACGGGAACTTCACCCGCGCGTCGGTGACGCCGTCCGAGTCGTCGAAGACGTAGAGGAAGGGATGCATCTCGTGGATGAAGAACACGCCGCCCGGTCGAAGACACCTGGCGACGACCTCCGCCCAACGCGGGACATCGGGCAGCCAGCCGAGCACACCTCGCGAGGTGTAGACGACGTCGAACTGCTCGCCTCCGAGAGCCTCGACCGCGTCGAACACGTTCGACTGAACGAACCGGGCCTCGATGCCCAGCTCGTCCGCGAGCGTCCGCGCTTCCTCCAGCGCTCGCTCGGAGAAGTCGAGCCCGGTAACACGTGCGCCGAGCCGAGCCCAGGACAGCGTGTCCGTCCCGATATGGCACTGGAGATGAAGCAGGGACCGACCATCTACCGGCCCGACCTCCTCGACCTCGAACTCGTGCAGCCGGACGCCACCCTTCCTGAAACTCTCGAGGTCGTAGAACTCGGAGCGCGCGTTGATCGTCGCCCACTCATTCCAGAGAGCGCGGTTGTGCTCGAGGTATCGGTCGTTCACCGGAACGAGGATACCGGTGAGATCCGCAGCTAGGGCTGGAAGAAGAACGGGCTTGTGTAGGCGATCGCGTGGCCGAACGTGCGCCACGTCGCGTCCGCGCGGCCGTCCGGGTTGCGAGTGGGATCGCTGACCCTGAGCACCACCCAGCCGCCGTCCGCTGCGCTCAGCGGCAAGTCGAACGAGATGACCGGCTCGGCTCCCGCGCCCTCGCTAACGGGTACGACCACGTTCTCGACATGGGCGACGGTGGGCATGATGGTTCCGGGGCGGAGCACCTGTACGGATAGGGACCGGCCGTACCAGTCCGACCCGCCGTCCACGTCTAGCTCGAAGTGGACGGGGCCCGAGCTGTGCTGCATCTCGCTGCCCATACGCGCGCCGTTAGCGGCGGCGTCGATGCGCAGGCCACGCTCGCGGGTCGCGAAGAAGCGACGAGCCTTCATCGCATCCTTGACTCCATTCCGTGTGAGGGTGTCGACGTAGATCCCACCGCGTCCCTTGCCGAGCGGAGTGCCCCAGTCGGTGCCGTGCTCGTCGGTCACGCCGAGGATCCCGACCTTCCATCCCTTGTTGAGGCAGTCGTTCATCGGCGAGGGGAAGCCCTCATCGGTTCCCTCGTAGATGTAGTCCTCGCCGCGGTTCATCATCTCTAGGCTGACGACCTGACCCGCGAGGCGCGTGTCGGGCGCGAAGTAGCCGAAGCGCCCCTGCTCCCGGCCGGGATGGTTGAAACCGGCGATGCCGTCGAGGCCTCCGCCGATCCCCGGCGTGCTCGCGGGCTGCCGCAGCCACTCGTAGAACGCCCGCATGCTCGCTCCGTTCGAGGGGAACTGGCGAACCAGAGCGTCTAGCTCGCCGCTTATCTGATCCGCGCCGGGCACCTCCTGATGTAGGAATTGCGCCGCTCCCTCTCCGGTTGTCCCGCCGCCGGTGTGCAGCGGGTCGATCCATCGCTCGGAGAACCACACATTCATGTGTCCCATGGTGGGACTGGACCACTCGAATCCTCGGATCGCCACGAACGATCCGTCCACGTTCGTCGCGTCGGCAAACTCCTTCGCCTGCACCCAGCGAGCCTCGTTCATCCCTACCAGGGAGCAACCTCCGGGAGGACATGCTTCAGAGTCGTTGATCCCGAGCGTCGTGTGATCGGTCAGAGCGGCCACGTCCAGGCCCGCGGCTCGCATGAGGCCGAAGGCGTTGGCCGGGTCGCCGTCGCCGTCGGAGAGAAGAGTGTGGTTGTGCAGGTCGGCGTGCACCAGGGTCGTCCCCGGGAACAGCCGGGAGGTACGCGAGGCGGCGGTCGCCGATTCTGGACCCAGCGTCGCGCCGAGCGCCCGGGTCCAGGGGCGCGCCAAGAGCAGCGCGCCGGCTGCGGCGCCCGTCTTCAGGAAGTCCCGGCGGGTAACGGGCATGTCGACATGAATCCTTCGACATTGTGCTCGAGGATTCCTACCTGGGCGGGCGAACGTCAGGTGAACGTGCTCGGAACGGACGTCAGGCCTCTGAGGCCACGTCGAGGAAGAGAGCTGCCGTCCACGAGAAGCTGTCGGCCCCGTAGCCGGCCTCGCCGTGCGGCTCGAAGTACTCGCGGAAGCCGTTGAGCCGGACCAGGTCGAGGATCGCTGTGCGAAGCTCCTCGGCCTTGTCTACCGCGCCGGCAGCGCTACAGCCTCGATAGAGGAGCCAGTCGGTGTTGATCCAGATCGGGCCACGCCAGTACTGGCGGGGGTTGTAGTCGGAGTCGTGAGTGTCGTAGCTCGGAAGCAGATAGTCGCGGCCGCAGTGACGGAGCCCCTCCATCGAGGCGAGCGTGCGACGCACCAGATCGGAGTCTAGCCCGGGAGCGATCAGCGGCATGAAGGAGACGACCGAGTGATGGTTGGTCGGCTCTCCCGAGCGGACGTCGAGGGGATAGAAGCGATCAATCCCATCCCCCAGCCAGAGCTTCTCCTCGATAGCCTTCGTGATCCGAGCCCCGTCCTCCTCGAACCGAGCGCCGTCCTCCCCGAGGATCCCCGCGATCTCAGCGAGCGCGTGGGCAGACCACGCCCATATCGCGTTGAACATCGGGTCCTCGACCAGGAAGGGAGTGCGGTCGCGACAGGCAACATCGTCGTAGCCGACCTCGCGATACGACACGGCCAGGTAGACGAAGCGATCGTACGCCTCATCGCTGGGACGGTCTCGTGGGTCGGCGTGGGTGAGATCGCGCCGCTGATACTCGGGAAGAGCACCCTCCGGTATCTGGACACGCGTCAAGGCTTCGTCCCACGCCGGTGAGTTGTCGAGCCCCGACTCCCACGGGTGCACGATGTAGGTGAGTCCATCGTCCGAAGCCGAGCGCCGGTCGCGGAAGTACTCGTGCAGCGCGACCAGCTTGGGGAAGAGGTGCTCGAGGAAGCCATGCGAGCGTTCCGGGTCCTGTGCACGCCGGTGCATCTCAAGAGTGGCTATCGCGTGCACGGGCGGCTGGGTGATGCCAGAGGTCGAGACGTTCCGAGGCGATCCGGGAGCGAGGTCACTCCGCCAGAACTCGGGGCCCGGGAAGTAGGACTCGGCCGGAACCTCGGGATTGAACTTGATGTGCGGCAGCATGCCGGTGCTCCACTGCCCCTCGAAGAGCGAGCTCATCTCCACTTCGGCGCGCGCCTGGTCGTAGCGCGACCGGCCGATAGCGATGAAGCCCGTATCCCAGTTCCACTGATGCGGGTAGAGCCCGGCGTTCGGCAGGGTCGATCTCCCGGTCCAGTTCCCATCGAGCACCTCTCGGGCACGGATCTTGAGCGGCTCCAGGCCCTGCGCTTCCTCACCCACTACGCAATGCTCGGCCCGCTGCCGAGGATGGTCAAGCAGGCGGTGTGCGCTTTCCGGCCGAGCAGATACCCTCGCTGGCCATGTCCGGCATACGGAAGCGGAGCGAGCTACGAGCCGCAGCCGTGCTCGCGATCGCCCTGCTCGTGGCTGCTTGCACCGCAAACGAGCCCGAGCCCACCGCCCCTCCCGGCGTCTCCGGTCCCCAAACGGTCCCTCCACTGGGGATCCGCCTGGCGAAGGTCAACGCGGTAGCACTGAAGGGACGGCTACCGCGAGGGCCATACATGGCCTCGGCCGAACAGATCAGGACGACCATCTCCCTGATGTACACGGCGGGATTCGTCGATCCCGCCCAGTGGCAGGCCGGCTACCCGGGTGTGCTCGACGCGTTCGCGCCGCAGACGCGTAACCGAGCGCGGGACGACCTCAACCAGCTGACACTGGGGGGCTCGGCGAAGTCACTGACATCGATGCTTCCGCACTCCGCGCGGATCGTGATCCGGTTCCTGCCCAACGACGAGCGCAACCCGATCGCTGCGATCGCCGACATGCGCTTCAACGGGGTCGCCAGCGGCAATGGGTTCGAGGTTCCCGTCCGCCACGAGGGCGAGTACCTCATGCGAAGGCTCGACGGCAGGTGGCTGATAGTCGGTTACGACGTCCATGGGCGGGTGGGCACTTGAGGCCGGCTCGACTGAAGCTCGGTGCCGGCCTGGCGTTTGTCGCCCTTCTCGCCTGGCTGATCGCCGGAGCCTCGGCCTATGGCCAGAACCCCACGGCGCCCGAGATGCAGCAGCTGTCCCGAGACCTGGGGGCGCTGTTCCGGCCACCACTCCCCTCGAAGAAACCGTTGTTCATCCTGGCGATCGGCAGCGACGCCAGGCCCAGGGGATCCGTGACTCGCTCGCTGGCGGACTCCCTCCACATCGTCGGCGTGAACCCGAAGACAAACGTCGTCTCGATCCTCGGCATCCCACGCGACTCCTACGTCCCGATCCCCGGGGGCGGAACGCAGAAGATCAACTCCTCCCTGTTCCGCGGTGGCCCCGAGCTCACTGTTCAGACCGTCGAGCGACTCAGCGGGATCCACATCGACGCCTACTTCCTCGTGGGCTTCGAGGGATTCCGACAGATGGTCAGCGAGGTCGGCGGGATCGAGATGACGATCCCGGAGTCCACCAGCGACTTCTACTCGGGTGCGCACTTCCGCGCGGGACGTACGCGCTTGGACGGGCCCGAGGCTCTGGCCTTCTCCAGGAACCGCCACGACGTCCGGGGCGGGGACTTCGGTCGCTCGCTGAATCAGGGCAAGCTGATGATCGCGGCCCTCCGGGAGCTACGCGCGGACGTCCGGAAGGACCCCGCGAACGTGTTCACCTGGCTGCTGGCCGGCTGGAAGTACCTGCGAACCGACCTGACCTTCTCCGAGATGGTAGACCTGGGGTTCGCCGCCCTCGCCATCGACAAGGTGAAGAACCGCGTTGTCTCCGGCAGCGGCGGGTTCGCGGGCAGCGCGAGCGTGGTCAGGCTCGGCGGAAGCGCACAGGCGATGTTCCGCGACCTGGCCCGAGACGGAACGCTCTAGCTAGCCCGAGATCGTTGTGGCCTGCTCGATCGCGAGCATAGGAGCCACAACCCTGCACGGTGACCCCAGCTCCCCGGGCCCGTCCGGCTGGTCCTCGATCGCACATGCGACGGGGTTCTCGCCGAGCGTGGGGACGGGGATCCTCGTCTTCTTGTCCATGAACGTCACGGCGAGCCGGCCGTCGTCGAAGATCGCCACGTTCGAGAAGTCGAACCGGTGTCCGCCCTGCATCGTGTACGCGCCGGCGCCGCTGATACGTCCGTCGTCACCGTCGCCCACCAAGAAGTGATACAGCAGCTTGGGCTGCGGCGTGGAGATGTCGATCTTGAACACCTGGTCCTGCACGCCCTTGGGCGTGCTCTTCTCGGCAACGACCGCAGCGATCCCCGCCGCGCCGTTGGCCTTGAAGTCGCCCGGGTTCGCCTGGGGAAGCTCGAGCTCGTTCCAGGTCCGGCCGCCGTCCACCGAGGTCCGGTAGATGCTGCCCTGAAGGTTGTGGAGCCAGCCCCGCGAGTCGATCTGCAGCTTCCCATCGATGGTGTCACCGTCGGGGGTCGTCCACGGGTGCCACTTCATGTCGGCGCGGTCGAAGATCAGGTTCCCGGACCAGGCCTTCCCACTGTCGAGCGCCGCCCAGGTCGGGAAGAGCCCGTCCGTGAGGATCTGGGTGTGGTCGCGCGCCGGGTCCGGCAGGACGTCCAGCCAGAAGCTGACGGCGGGGCCGCGGTCGCGAGACTTCGAGGAGACGCCCGTGTAGTTGAGGCCGTCGTAGCTGTACTGCCACGGGTCGTGAGGAAACCCTTGGGTGAACGTCAGATAGGGGACCTGGTCTCCGAACTGGTCGGTGAACGGTCCGTGGATGGTCTCGATCGTCGGACGGTCCCAGAACGGTGTGTGCTGCGGCATGTACATGTACGTCCACGCATTAGTTGCCTTCGTGTACTTGTAGGTGAGAACGCGGTCGCCGGTGTACGGGTCCCAGGTGATCGCGACGATGTCGCCGTTGGGTGCCTCCACGACCGAGCCCTCGGCGTTGACGAGCTCCTCTTGAGGCTTGACCGCCTTCCACGTGAGTCCCTGGTCGTCCGAGAAGATCACGTACCTTCCGCCAAGGTCGAGGATGCGTCCGGTGCTCGCGATCGTGAACCACAGCTCCGCCGCGTTCCCCGTCCCACCGACCACGCGCCAGTCGGTTGTGGCCGCGCGGGGGCCGGCCACGGGGTCTGTGAAGTCGGTGGTCAGGAAAGTACGTGTGGTCGTCGGAACGGTTGGCGCGTAGTCGACAACCCTGGCGGGGAGTGCAACATTGACGGGAGCGGTCGCGTTGCCCGCCCCTGCACCCAGCTCCCGCCCACTCATGGCGCCCCCGACGGGCGAGAGAACCTCGCCGTTGACGCTGGACGTCACACCACTTCCGGCGAGCCCCTGCAGGCCGAAGGTGGCCGAGGCAAGGCCGGTGGCCGCGAACACGGCCAGAAGCAGCAGGGCGGCGAGCATGATGCGGGCTCTCATGGGCGATCTCCTCTTGTCGTGGGGCGGTTTTGCCTGGTTCTATGGTTCGCCTCCCAAGGCAAATTTCCTCCTTGGGCAGGGAAGCGGAGGCCTCGAGGCGAATCCCTTCAGCGTGAACAGAGCAAGGATCCCTGCCGGCCTCGCGGTACTGACCCTTTGCCTCTCATGGACGGGAAGCGTCTCCGCCCAGGCGCTCGAGGATCCATGCGTCCCCCTCGACACTGTGAACGATCGCTGCCCGGCCTGGACGGGTAGCTACGGCTCCGGCATCGCAGTCGACGACTTCCCTCAGGACCTCGTGGTCACCCCAAACGGCGGCACGATCGTCACTCTCGGCGCCACCGTCACGACGGCGACGGGGACCGACGTGACCTTGGTGGCTCACGATGCGGAAGTCGGTAGCCAAAGATGGGCTGCCTCTCTGGCGGGGTCCGGAGCGGCTTGGGACACGCCGGCTGGGATCGCGGTGAGCCCCGACGGCACGCGGGTCGTCGTAGCTGCCACTACCTGCGAGTCGGCAACGGCATTGACGACTTGCGATCTGCTGCTGGCCGCTTTCGACCCCGTCTCGGGCGACAAGACCTGGGAGACGCGGTTCGACGGTCCGGCGCTTGATCAGGACAGCGCAGCGGCCGTCGTCGTCTCCCCCGAAGGCAGCTCCGTTTATGTCGCCGGTCTCGTGGGAGGGCAATCCACCGGGCCGGATGCCGCGCTGCTCGCCTTCGAGGCCTTGAACGGCGAGCTCTTGTGGACGTCCTACTACGACGCCATCCGAGCATTCGACGTGGCGCATCTGGTGGCCGTCTCGGAGGACGGAGAACGGGTCTTCACCTCAGGCCCCAGTGTTGGGGGGCCAAAGGGCAAGGACTACCTGACGATCGCGCACGACGCCGAGACGGGCGAGCGGCTCTGGGTCGCTCGACGGGACGATCACGGCGGTGACGACTCGCCCACGGGCCTCGTCGCGGGAGCCGGGAGGGTCATCGTTACCGGCACCACGGACGACGGAGTGCAGGGCCTTCAGGCGGACTACGCGACAGTCGCGTACGACGAACAGACGGGTCAGGCCCTGTGGGAGAAGATCTACAACGGCGGCACCAACGATCTCCCACTCGATCTCGCCATGGCTCCGGACGGTTCCTCGGTCTACGCCACGGGGATGAGCCGCGGCGCAAGCAGCGGGTACGACATGGCCACCGTGGCCTACTCGTCCGATGGATCAGAGCTATGGACTCACCGGTACAACGGGCTCGCCAACAACGGTGACGCCGCATGGGCAGTCGAGGTCAGCCCCGATGGGAAGCAGGTCTATGTGGCGGGAGACACGCTGGTGCCCAACGTCGACTACTTCCACGCGGTGATCGCCTATTCCGCCGACGACGGCGTAATTGCTTGGACCGGTCTTCACCGAGGGGGCGGATCGCGCGGCGGGAGCCTACGTCAGGATCTCGCTGTCGATCCCGACGGCAGCCGCGTTTACTACACCGGCCAGATACTGGCCCCCACCACCGACACCGACTTCCTCACGCTCGCCTACGAGTCGGCCTAACCGCCGGCAGGAGGGAGGTCTCGCCGTGTCGAATCCTTACTCGTGCACCCGACGCCCGCGGTCCGCCCGACCCTGAAGAATGCCCTGGTGACGGGGTCCCTCATCCTGGCCGGCGTGCTCGGCACGGGCTCCGCCTCGGCGGAAGTACCGCAGTTCCAGACCCTCGAGGTTTTCGCGCCCGATGGCAGCATCAGCCGTGTCTCCGTGCCGGTGCCGGCCGAGGAGCCACTCACCGTGGCCGAGCTGGAGGAGGTGGCCGAGGGGGTGACTCCTCTGCATGTCACCGGTCCGAGCGAGAACCGCTTCGACATTGTGATCATCGGGGACGGATACACGCAGAGCGAGCTCAGTTTGTTCCACCAGCACGCCGCCGAGAAGTGGGAGACGATCAGGGCGACCGAGCCCTTCACGACATACGCGAGCTACTTCAACGTGTGGACCGTCGACGTCGCCTCCAACCAGTCGGGAGTCGACAACGACCCGCTCCCCGGCACGATGAAGGACACCGCGCTTGACATGCAGTTCTGGTGCAGTGGCACCGAGCGGCTCCTGTGTATGAACAACACGAAGGCGCAGCAGTTCGCACAGCTGGCGCCTCAAGCGGATCAGGTCGTAGGCCTCGCCAACAGCACCAAGTACGGCGGCGCGGGCGGCTCGTACGCGACCTCTTCCGGCGGGAACATGAAGGCCGGGCAGATCACGGTGCACGAGCTGGGGCATTCGATCGGAGGCCTCGCCGACGAGTACATCTACTACTACCGAGCCGGGCTCGACGAGGACGCCGAGGACGACGTCCAGATCCCGGTCCCGTACTTGATGTACGTCGGCAGCGTCCAGGGAGAGCCCACTGGGTACAACATCACGGCCTCGCAGGCCGCCGCGATGCAGGCGAGCAAGATCAAGTGGTGGCGCTGGATCGGAGAGACGTCACCCGGGCTGGGACTCGTCGGAACGTACGAGGGCGGCGGCTACTACCGATACGGCATGTACCGCCCCACGGACGAGTCGCTGATGAGGTACCTGGGCCGGCCGTTCAACCTCCCCAGTCGCGAGAAGATGATCCAGTCCTTCTACGCGAGGCTCGAGCCGATCGAGAGCGCTCCACCGGAGGGTCAGCCCCTCGACGGCGTCTCCCCGGTGACTATCGAGGTCCTGCAGCCCGCCGGGCACGACCTGACGATCGACTGGTACCTCGACGGACAGCTTGTGCCCGAGGCACACAACACCAAGACGTTCATGTTCCCGAGCGAGGACCACGCGGAGCTCAAGGTTCGCGTGATCGACGAGACCCCGTTCGTGAGGGACCCGGGCTGGATCGCCAACGACCTGACCCAGGAGATGACCTGGGCCGTGGGGTCCTAGCTACCCGCCGGCCACCGCCGGGATGATGCTCACGGTGTCGGTCTCGGTGACCGGGGCCTCCAGCCCTCCGAGGTGCCTGACGTCCTCCTCGTTCACGTAGACGTTGACGAAACGGGAGATCGCGCCGTCCTTTCGCACTCGGTCGGTCAGCCCCGGGTAGCGTGCGTCGAGATCGGCGAAGAGCTCCTGCAGGGTCGAACCTGTCGCTTCGACGACGGGGGCGCCGTCGGCGTGGTTCCTCAGGATGGTGGGCAGCTTGACGGTTACGGGCATCAGCTCACTCCTTCCAGCCGGTCGAGCAGCTCGTCGACGGAGGGCGGAACGCTGATGGACGGCTCGAGGCGGCCATCGAGCGCCTCGATCGTCTTGTAGCCGGTCCCGGTTACGTACGCGACCACCTTTTCGTCGTCGTGTATTTGCCCGGCCTCGCGGAGCTTCTTCAGCACACCGATCGTCACTCCACCGGCGGTCTCGGTGAAGATCCCTTCCGTCTCCGCGAGGAGACGTATGCCCGCAACCACCTCATCGTCGGACACGTCGTCGATCGCCCCCCCCGTCTCGCGAGCCAGCCTTAGCGCGAAGTGCCCATCCGCCGGGTTCCCTATAGCCAGGGACTTCGCGATGCCGCTCGGCTTGACCGGGACGATCTCGTCGGCTCCCTCCTTGAACGCTTTGGCAACGGGCGCGCATCCGCTCGACTGCGCTCCCGAGAACCGGACGGGTCCATCCTCGACGAGCCCTAACCCTGCGAACTGATGGAATCCCTTGTCGATGCGGGTGAACAGCGCGCCCGACGCGATGGGGATCACCACGTGGTCGGGCAGGCGCCATCCGAGTTGCTCGGCGGTCTCGAACCCGAGCGTCTTCGAGCCCTCCGCGTAGTAGGGCCGGACGTTCACGTTCACGAACGCCCACGGCAGGGTCTCGGAGGCCTCGGCGCACAGCCGGTTGACGTCGTCGTAGTTGCCGTCGACCGCGACAACCTTCGCCCCGAACGCTCCCGTAGCCACGATCTTCGCCCTCTCGAGATCCGCTGGGACGAACACGTAACAGTCGAGCCCGGCCCAGGCCGCCCCCGCCGCGACCGCGTTCGCGAGGTTGCCGGTCGACGCGCAGGCGACCGTCTTGAACCCGAACGCGCGCGCCGCGGTCAGTGCTACGGCAACGACGCGATCCTTGAACGCTCCGGTCGGGTTGCGCGTGTCGTCCTTTATCCACAGGTCGCTGAGACCGAGCCTCTCGCCCAGCCGTGTCGCCCGGCGCAACGGCGTGAACCCGGCACCGAGGTCGACCGGTGAGTCGTTGGCGGGTACCGGCAGCAACGGCCTGTACCGCCAGAGCGTGGGCGGCCCGGCCTCGATGCTTTCGCGCGTCACCTCGCGGCGGAGCGTGTCCGGGTCGTAGGCCGGCTCGAGCGGCCCGAAGCACTCCTC
>JBOGVX010000217.1:0-2934 GCA_050693165.1 Actinomycetota bacterium
GCCCTGATCGACGCTCGCCACAAGATCGTCCCGAATCGGATCGTCTACCCCGCATTGCTCCTGCTGGCCCCCGCGGTCGTCGTTGGGGATCTGACCGGAGTGGGGATCGACGTCCCTCTGGCCTTCATCGGGATGGCGGCGTACGCCGGGCCTCTCCTGATCGTCGCCTTCGCGGTCCCGGGTGGGATGGGCATGGGTGACGTGAAGCTCGCCGCCGTGATCGGCCTGGCCCTTGGGGGCCTGGGGCTGTCCTACGTCGCCGTAGCGGCAGGTCTGGGGATCGTTGGGGGAGGGCTGGGAGCGGTTCTGGCGGTGGCCGTTTTCCGGTACGGCCGGCGCCAGCAGATGCCCTTCGGTCCCTACCTGGCGGCCGGGGCGGTGGTCGCGCTTGCTGTGGCTCCTCAGATCGCGGACGCGTACCTCTCCCTGGTCGGCTTCAAGTAAGGCCCGTTCCACTCCCAGTGTTACTTCTGTTAATTACAGATCTGTAGTTTATGAAGCGCGCCATTTGTACTTTAAGTTGGTTGTTGATTCCGACCGGTGTCGTTGTTAGGTTTTGGCCCAAGCGTGCGACATGGTTCGATAGAGTGGATGAGGAGAGAAGGAGGTAGATGGTGTTGATGAGGATGCTGTGGCAGGAGTGGTACTTGTTCGATTTGTGGAGGCGGTGAATATGCCGAAGCGCCGCCCCTTTGTCGGGGACAGGTTGCTGACTGTGGGTGAGGTAGCGGCTACGATGCGAGTCTCGAACATGACCGTCTACCGCCTCATAAAGGCTGGCCAGCTCGCGGCGATCAGGGTCGGGAAGAACTACCGGATCCGGGAATCCGACGTGAACCGGTACCTTTCGGACCGATCGGTGCGGGTGGAGGCTAGCGAGTAGTGGCCCGCGGCCGAATCGGCCTGGACGTCGGCTCCACGGCGGTCCGGGCCGCGGAGATCGTGCCCGGAGACCCTCCAGCCCTGCTTCGGGCGGCTCAGGTGCCTCTGCCTGAGGGCGCCGTCGAGAGCGGAGAGGTCAGGAACCCCGAGGCCGTCTCACAGGCCATACGTGACCTGTGGCAGCGCGGTGGGCTCAAGGGAAAGCAGGTGACCATGGGTGTGGCGAATCAACGCGTGGTCGTGCGGGAGGTCACGGTCCCGGCGCTGCCCACGAAGGAGCTGAAGCAGTCACTGCCCTTCCAGGTGCAGGACCTGATCCCCATCCCCGTCGACGACGCCGTGCTGGACTTCGACGTTCTGGGCGAGCTCGAGCAGGAGGGCGCGAAGATGCTGCGACTCCTGGTCGTGGCCGCCCAGCGCGAGATGCTCAACCGGCTGGTGGAGGCCGCACAGCAGGCGAAGCTCGACCCCATAGGCGTCGATCTCGTACCTTTCGCGCTGATCCGAGCGGTCGGCCAGCTCGACGGGCTCGGTTTGGACGAATCCGAAGCGGGAGGGGAAGGGATCGTGGACATCGGGGCCGACGTGACGAACATCTGCGTTCATGAGCGCGGTGTTGCTCGATTCGTGCGGATCCTTCCCTCAGCCGGACGGGACGTCACGACGGCCGTCGCGGGTCAGCTTGGCATCAGCGACGAGGAGGCCGAGGCCATGAAGCGCGGCCAGCCCGCCGAGGGCTCGATGGCCGCGCCCGAGGGCGAGACCATCGTCAGGAACCGTGTCTCCAACCTGGTGGACGAGATCCGGTCCTCTCTGGACTTCTACCGCGCCCAGACCCCGGGGGCGGAGGTCTCGCGAGTGCTGGTCACGGGAGGAGGCTCCAAGATGCCCGGCATACTGGAGCTCCTTCGCGAGCGCGTGGGGACGCCTGTCGAGCCGGGCCGGGCTTTCGGACGCGTCCAGGTCCGTTTGGGTATGGACGAGGAAACGAGGGCGGACGCCGAGCCGCTCCTCGCGGTCGCAGTCGGATTGGCGCTACCTCAAACCTGACAGATGAAGATCAACCTACTCCCCCCGGAGGTCGGCGAGCGCCAGAAGCTCAGGCGCCGGACCGTCATGAGCATCGTCATCGGCGTCGTGGTCGTAGGGCTCATCGGCGGCTTCTTCTTCCTGCAGGTCGTCCGTCTCTCGGGCGTCGAGGAGGACATCGATACCCAGGAGGCCTCGAACGCCGCCCTGCGCGCGCAGATCGCGGAGCTTCAGGACGTCGCGTCGCTCGAGCAGGAGATCGCCACTACACGCCAGCTACTGTCCACGCTGCTCCAGGACAGGATCCTGTGGTCGGGGGTCCTGCGAGACATCTCTCTGGTGATACCGGGCGAGCTGTGGCTGGACGGGCTCACGGGACAGGTCGGAACTGCCGTCACCTCGGGCGACGTGGCGACCACGGCCCCGACCACCACCGAAGGTCTCGTCGGCCAGATCGCCTTCACCGGCTTTGCCTTCGATCACAGAGAGGTTGCCGAGTGGCTCTCTCGTCTCGAGGACATCCGAGGTTTCATCAACCCATGGCTGTCGAGCTCGACCAAGTCCGAGATCGCCGCTACCAGCGTGGTCCAGTTCGTCAGCTCGGTTGACCTCTCCGACCAGGCCCTGGCCCGGCGTAACGGGAGCGGGCAGTGAACCGGCGCGCGCCCCTGATCGTTGCGGGGATCTTCTTCATCCTCTCCATACTTCTGGTGATCCTCATGGTCATGCCGAAGATGGGTGACGTGAAGGAAGCCGAGCAGGCTCTGGAGGAGGCTCGCGACCAGGAGTTCGCGCTTCAGACCGAGCTGTCTCGGCTGCAGGAGTCCGCTGAGAACGCACCGCGGCTTCGGAGCGAGCTCGCACGAGCCCGACGAGCCGTTCCTCCCTTGGCCGACCTCCCGGGGCTGATCAATGAGCTGCAGACGGCTGCCGATGTTGCCGGGGTGGACTTCTTCGCCATCGCCCCCGGAGCTCCGACCATGGTCGAAGGCGCGACGGCGACCGAGATCCCCGCGACGATCC
>JBOGVX010000218.1:0-2213 GCA_050693165.1 Actinomycetota bacterium
TTCCCTTAGTCAAGATCGAGAATGGATTGCAGTAGTCGCGCATCGCCTCGAGGATCCCCCGCATGAGCTTGTAGCGTCCCTCAGCTCTCTGATACGGATCAACGTTGGTTCCCATCGCGATGTGCTCTCGCTTCCACCTCTTCGCGGCTAGCTCCTTCCTCAATAGCTCGGACGCGTTCACCTTGACGACGATCTTGCTGTCGAAGTCCTCGCCGTAGTCAAGGTCGAGATAAGTGTGCGTGTTACGGGCGAAGCACCAGGCACATGCATGCTGGCATCCACGGTAGGGGTTGATCGTCCAGCGGAACGGCACTTGCGACGCCTCAGGGACTCGGTTGATTATCGATTTCGCCCGGACCTCGTAGAACGTCATCCCCCTGAACTCGGGAGTCTCGAAGGTCCGGACCACGGCCCCTTGCTCGAACAGCGGCAGCGAGACTCGGTCGTCTCGCCTCCCGACGTCCAGCCTCAGGTTGTCCCAGCGCACATGAGGCAGACTAGAACGTACGTTCGATTCCGGCAACCCCTACGATTCGCGCGTGCCACAGCCCCACGTCAGCAGGAACCGCAGGTTCTGGGACAAGGCGGCCGAGGCCTACCAGGAGAAGCACGGCAGGCGCCTTGCAGCGACGGCCGCGGCCTGGGGCGTGTGGCGGGTTCCCGAAAGCAAGCTTCAGGCTCTCGGCGAGGTCAGAGGGACTCACGTCCTCGAGCTCGGATGCGGTGCGGCTCAGTGGACGGCCGAGCTGGCCAAACGCGGAGCCCGAGTGACCGGCATCGATGTGTCGAGCGCTCAGCTCGGTCTCGCCCAAAAGCATCTGGCGGACAAGGGCGTTGATGCGGCGCTGGTTCAGGGCAGCGCCGAAGAGCTCCCCTTGCGCGACGTCACCTTTGATCTGGTCATGTGCGACCACGGCGCGCTCTCCTTCGCCGAGCCCCATGCGGCGATCCCCGAGGTCGCCCGAGTGCTGAAGCCCGGAGGCCGGCTCGCGTTCTCCATCCACAGCCCACTGCTGTTCATCTGCTGGAACCCGAAGACCGAGAAGGTCGACCGCCGCCTCCATTTCGACTACTACGACATGCGCAGCGAGGCCGACGAGAGCTCGATCCAGTTTCAGCTCCCGTACGGCGAGTGGATCGAGCTCTTCCACGCCAACGGGATGGAGGTCGAAAAGCTGATCCACCTCCGGCCGGCCGATGACGCCACGACGACATATGACGACTACGCGCCTTACGAGTGGGCTCGCAGATGGCCGGCCGAGGATCTGTGGGTCGCCAGGAAGAAGTCCTGAACGGGCTCCAGGCCGGTTCCGCACGCGTAGGATGACGTCACACCGTGTCGCTCAGCTTTCGGATGAGGCAGGAGGCCGACGGCCGCTGGAAGGCGGTCGCGGACGGCCACGACCTGGAGGTCGAGGGCCGCGACGCGAAGGAATGCGTCAGGAAGGTTCACCAGGCCGCTCTTCCGCTCCTTCCGGCGGTGTCCTGGGAGCGTGGGCCGCCCGTCATCTTCCTGGAAGTGATCCCGCGACTCGTCGGTGTCGCGGAGGCCGCCGGCGTCCTCGGCTGGGACAAGCGCCGAGTGTCCACCTACGTCAAGCGGGGCTCGTTTCCGGCACCGGTCGAGGAGCTCGCCGGGGGAAGGGTCTGGGCTCTGGATGACGTCCTGGCATTCGCCGATGCCTTCCAGGCCCGCCAGCACCGCCGTGGGGCCACCCGGTTTGGCCGAAAGCCGGATTGACCAACGGTCACCCGGGGAAGGATACTTTCCTCCCGCATCCACCAAGGAGGAGACATGGGAGTCAAATACTTGTCTGACGAGTGGGCGAAGGCCGTAACCGAGGCCGTAAACGCGAATGATGCATTCAAGCAGCAAGCCGCCGGCAAGGCGGTCAAGCTCCAGTACGTGATCACGACGGCCGACGGCGAGGTCAAGTACTACACGGAGCTCAAGGACGGCCAGGCCGACGTGAGCATCGGGGAGATCGATGACCCCGAGGCCACCCTGTCGTCGGACTACGATACCTCGGCGGCGCTCTTCCGCAACGAGCTGAACGCGACGGCCGCCTACATGAGCGGCAAGCTCAAGATCCAGGGTGACCTGATGAAGCTGATGCAGCTTCAGGGCATCGTGAACACGATCCCCGAGGCCACCAAGGAGATAGACGTCGAGTTCTGAGGGCCTTCCTTGTCTCGCGGGCCCGTCGCCATCC
>JBOGVX010000219.1:0-6657 GCA_050693165.1 Actinomycetota bacterium
TACGGGAGCCCCTCAGGAGGGGACCAGGTCCGTGAAGAGCGGCCCGGGACGACTTAGACTCTCCTCAACCAAGACGGGGGAAAGTAAGACATGCCTGACGCCAGCACGCCGATCGACCCATCCCGCCAGACCCCTCAGCAGGCCTCGGATCCGATCCCGATCCCCGAGGCGGACGCGAGGAGCCGTAAGGCGAGGACCGTTCGCATCCAGGACATCCTGGCCGCCCACGCGAGGGCCCTGGACGTCCGGCTCGACGAGGGTATGCGGGAAATGCGGCTGGCGATGGAGGCCGCGATCCGCCGCAGCGATATCCGCGAGGTGCCCGAGGCGGCGCCCGCTCCCCCACCACAAGCGCAGGCACCACCCCCTATGCCCGTGGCGCCGCCGGCACCCGCACCGGCCCCGGCACCACTCAGCCCCGACGTGGCCAAGGGCCTCGCTCAGCAGACCGATGAGAGGTTCCAGGCTCTGGCCATGCGCCTGCAGAGGATCGAGGACGCGGTTCGCTCCGTCGCCCCTGGCGAGACCGCGGGGCTCGCCGGCAAGATCGACGCTCTCACTGACGGCATCGACCGCATGTCGGACACCGAGGGCGATCTCTACGAGAGGTTCGTGGACGCCCAGCGTGACGCGCTCGAGGACCTCACCCGGCGAGTCGGAATCGGTGTGGCCGCGGTCATCCGCGCGATGCAGACGGAGCTCACCGCGACGATCACGCGGCTGGAGCTCACCGCAGACGCGAGCATGGCGGTTGCCCCCGACGAAGCTGCACGCCTGGAACGGACGATGATGGCCATCGCCGAGCGGCAGGAAGCCGTGCTCGACGGTCGCCTCGCCGAGCTCCGTGAATCGATCGGCGCCGTCCCACCGACCGACGAAGCGCTGGTCGAGGAAACGACCGAGGAAGCGCAGCCCGCCAGGGAAGCGGAAGTGTCGAAGGACAAAGAGGAGCCGCTCGACGAGAAGGCAAGTGCCGAGAAGCGTGAGGCCGAGCGCGAGGCAGCCATCACCACCTTCGAGGACGAGGCCTGGCCCTGGCCCGAGCCCGACGGCACGGAGGAGAGAGAGCCCGTGGCCAAGGACGAGCGCGCCACGGAAGCGCCGGCAACAGGTGATCCGCTAGCCGAGGAGTCGGTGGACGGGCGACTCTCGGAGGCCGCTGAGGTAGAGCCACTAGAACAGTCGCCGGCGACGGACGAGCTCGTCGACGACGAGGCTGCGGACGCAGAAGCTTCGGTCGAGGAGTTGCCCGCACCGAAGAAGAAGCGTCGCAGGAGAAGGAATAAGAAGGCGGCGGCTACGGAACGCGAGACAGAGGGCGAGACAGAGGGCGAGACCGAAAGCTAATCGGCGCCGGCGAGGCTGCGCTTGGCGGCACGCCACCAGATAACCCCGATAGCGGCGGCACCGAGTAGCAGCCCTCCCACAGAAGCAGCGGCCACCTGAACCCTGGGATCGTGCGCGACCCGAACGACCCGCTCCGCCAACCCCTGCTCGGTTGCCGCAACGAGAGCGAGGATCCCGGCGGCGAAGCCCGGAGGGGTGTCCTCGAGCTTGTACCGGAGCGAGCCCATGGCCCCGAGCAGCCCTCGGTACTGAGCCAGCTCACCCGCGCAGTCGCTGCAGGTGGCCAGGTGAACCTCGAGATCCTGGGTCTCAGACACCGGCCTGCTCCGCGAACTCGGGAAGCTGCTCCTGCACCTCGGCGTGCTCGGACTCGCGAGCTCCGTGCATCAGGTCCTTGAGGTTGCGACGGCCGCGGTGAAGCCTGAGCTTCACGGCGCCCTCGGTGGTCTCGAGCCGCTCGGCGATCTCGGCGGTCGTGAAGCCGTAGACATCCTTCAGGACGACGGCGACCCGCTGCTGCATCGGGAGCTTGGCGAGCGCGTCCGCCAGCTCCTCGCGCTCGGGAACGTCGTCGGGAGAGTAGGCGTCCGGGATCCGAACCAGGGTCTCGGGCTCGTCCATGAGGTCACCGAACTTCGCCTTGCTGCGCATGTTGTTGATCGCAACGTTCGCGACGACCCGGTGGAGCCATGTCTCGAAGCGCGCGTCGCCCCGGAAGCTCTTGAGCGAGCGGTAAACCCGTAGGTACGCCTCCTGAGCCACGTCCTCCGCCTCATGCCGGTCGCCTACGAGCCGGTAGGCCAGCGTGTACACCTGCCGGCCAGTCAGCTCGATGAGTTCCTCGAAGGCCCCGGGCGCGCGGCGCCCGACTCGTTCGAGGAGATCGCGATTAACCATCGCGTCCAGAGATTAGACGGCCGGGAGGGCCGAAAGGTTACGCGCGGGTAGCCTTGGCGATCAGGCCAGGGAGACGACTGCCTGGGAGTTCTTTATAGGGGTGATCCGCTGCCCGTCCCGCTCGATCTCCTCCCAGACGTCGAGGGTGACCTCCTTCGTGGCGTCGTTCTTGGACGCGATCTTCCCCTTGGCCACGAGAGTCTCATCCATGTAGACCACGGCCCGGAACTGGACGTTGATGGACTTCAGCGCGCCCGGGTTGCCGACCCAGTCCTTTATCGATTTGGTCAGGTGCGCCATCGAGAACATCCCGTGAGCGATCCGGCCGGGGAACCCCACGCTGCGGGCGAAGTCGTCGTCCTGATGGAGCGGGTTCTGGTCGCCGGAGGCGTCCGCGTAGGCCTTGACGTCCTCCTTGGTGACCACCTTGGCCGACTCGAAGACCTCCTGGCCGACTTCGAGAGCGTCGAAATCAGGTGTCTGTGTCATGACTATGCCCCCTCCGCGGTTCCGCGAGACAGGAGCGTCCCACGCGAGACGCATACGACCTCACCGCTCGTATCGGTGATCTCGGCCTCGATCACGATGAACTCGTTTGGTCCCTTCGCGTAGATATCCGCGATCCTGGGCACGGCCTTGAGCTGATCCCCCACCACGATCGGACGCTGCCACTCGTACTCCTGCTCGCCGTGAACCACCCGGGTGTAGTCGAGACCGAGCTCCTGATCCGTCACCACCTGGGCGCTCACGAGGATCCCGAGGACCGTGGCGAACGTGGGGAACGCGAGCTGCTCGGGGAACCCCTCCGCGCGCGCGGCGCCTTCCTCCAGGAAGCGGGGATCGTCCTCCCCAACCGCGACGGAGAACTGGGTGACCCGGTCGCGCTCGACTTCGAAGGCGAGCTCGTTGTAGGTCTTGCCCTTCAGGCTCTGGTTGAGCGGCATCTCTCCTCCTCCTAAGCCCCGAGCTGCCCGCCGGCAACGGGGAGCACGACGCCCGAGATGAAATCGGCCTCCTCGCTGGCCAGGAACACGTGCGCGTTGGCCACGTCCTCGGGCTCTCCGTACTTACCCAGGGCGATGAGCATGAGCGCCATCGCGCGGATCTGCTCGGGCACGCCGATGTCCTCGCCCTCCTGCTTCGCGGCGGTCAGGCGCGTCTCGATGAATCCGGGTGCTACCGCGTTGACGTTGATGCGGAACGGACCCAGCTCGCGCGCGAGCGTCTTGGTCAGGGCGATGATCGCGCCCTTCGCGGCCGTGTAGTTCGCCTGCCCGGAGTTGCCGACGAGCGCGGCGACCGAGGTCGTCAGGTTGATCTTGCGGTGATAAGCGGGCTGGCCACCCTCGGCCATCTCCTTCTTCGCCGCGTCGCGCATGTAGGGCATCGCGGCCAGGCTCGAGTGGAACGCTGTCTTGAGGTTGATGTCGAGCACGAAGTCCCAGATCTCGTCGTCGAGGTTATGGAACGTCTTGTCGCGGGTGATGCCCGCGTTGTTGATCAGGATGTCGACCTTGCCGAACGCCTCGGCGCCCTTGTTCATCATCTGGCGGGCTTGGTCGAGCTCGACGGTGTTGTCGATCGAGACCAGAACCTCGCCTCCCGCCTCCTTGATCGCCGCCGCGGTCTCCTCGGCCGGATCCGGATCGACGTCGTTCACTACTACCGCCGCCCCCTCCTGGGCGAACCTCACGGCGGTGGCGCGGCCGATGCCTCGGCCCGCACCCGTGATGACGGCGACCTTTCCATCCAGACGGCCCATGCGGATTTCCTTTCGGGTAGGTGGCGCGGGCCGAAGGTTACCGAACGGTAGCCAATCTCGCCAACCTCCCGGATGGTGGAAAAGGCCCTATACAGGGGGGACAATCCAGTCACGATGAGTGGTTCCTCATCAAAACACGCGAGCGACAGCATCCGCATCGTCATCGCGGACGACCATCGAGCGTTCGCCGAAGCGCTCGCAGCCATGATGAGGATGGAGGACGACCTCTCCGTGGTGGCGATCGTCCACGACGGCCAGTCTGCGATCGAGGTCGCCCTCAACCAGGAGCCTGACGTCGTCCTCATGGACCTTCAGATGCCCGGCGTCGACGGGATAGTGGCCACGCGACGGATCAAGGAGGCCCACCCGGAGATGCACATCGTGATCCTCTCGGCAACCGCCGGGGAGCACGAGCGGGCCAGGGCCCTGGACGCTGGGGCGGAGGGCTACCTCAGCAAGGAACGCTCGGTGAAGGAGGTGACCTCCTCGGTAAGGGCGGTCTCGCAGGGTAAGGCGCTCGTCACCACGGAGGAGGCACGGCGGATCATGGGGCACCTGCGGAAGCGGCGCGCTCGCGATCTCGCCGAGCGCGAGCGGGTAGACAGGCTCACGCCCCGGGAGACTCAGATCTTGCAGGGTCTCGCCGACGGACTACCGACGGAGGGTCTCGCGACCAAGCTCGAGATCAGCCGCAATACGCTCAGGACGCATGTGCAGAACATCCTGTTCAAGCTGAAGGTTCACTCGAAGGTCGAGGCCCTGGCCCTGGCGATCCGCCACGGCAAGGTCCGCGCGGACGACCCCGTCTAGCCCTTTCTCAGTTCAGAACCGGGCGGTGGCGCTCGATGATCGCCGAGAAGTCCGTGCCCGGCGCCAAGGTCCCGTAGGAACGGCCTGACGCGGCGAGGCGAGACGCGCAGAACGCATCGGCAACAGGGCCCGGTGCGTGCCGAACGAGCAGAGACGCCTGGAGCACCTTGGCGAGGTGCTCGGCGATCCTGCGAGCACGCGTCTCGACATCGGAGAGATCCGTTAGGCCCGTCTTCACCTCCTCGATGTAGGCGTCGAGGTGGCGGTCACTCCCCCGCGCGAGCTCGACTTCCTCGAAGAAGACCTCGAGCGTCTCCGGGCTCCTCGCGATCGCCCGGAGGACATCGAGGGCGTTCACGTTGCCCGAACCCTCCCAGATCGAGTTGAGCGGCGTCTCGCGGTAGAGCCGCGGCATGCCCGACTCCTCGACATAACCGTTACCGCCGAGGCACTCGAGCGCCTCGGCCACGACTCCCACCGCGCTCTTGCACACGTGGAACTTGCCGACCGCGAGGGCAAGGCGCTTGAACATGGCGGAGCGCTCGTCGGTGCTGGACTCGTCGACGGCTCGAGCTAGCCTCATCGCCAGCGCGGTCGCGGCCTCCGACTCGATCCACAGGTCGGCGAGCACGTTCTGCATCAGTGGCTGCTGGATGAGCGGCTTGCCGAACGCGGAACGGTGAGCGGCGTGATGCGTGGCCTCGGAGATCGCGCGACGCACGAGGCCGGTCGATCCGAGCACGCAGTCGAGACGGGTGTGGTTGACCATCTCGATTATCGTCTGGACTCCCCGTCCCTCCTCGCCGATGCGCCGCGCCCAAGCGCCGTCGAGCTCTATCTCGCTGGACGCGTTCGACCTGTTGCCGAGCTTGTCCTTGAGCCGCCGGATGTGAAAACCGTTGCGCGTGCCGTCGGGAAGGATGCGAGGGAGCAAGAAGCACGTCAGCCCGTCCGGCGCCTGAGCCAGGATCAAGAACGCGTCGCACATCGGCGCGGAGCAGAACCACTTGTGACCGGTGATGGCGTAGGCGCCGTCTGAGAGCGCCTCGGCCCGGGTGGTGTTGGCCCGCACGTCGGAGCCGCCCTGCTTCTCGGTCATCGCCATCCCGCAGAGAGCTCCGGCCTTGTCCTGCGGTGGCGCCAGTCGCGGGTCGTAGTCGAGAGACGTCAGCCGAGGCTCCCACTCCGCCGCGAGCTCGGGCTCTGCCCGGATGGCGGGCACGGCCGCGTACGTCATCGAGATCGGGCAGCCGTGGCCGGCCTCGACCTGAGCTCCGATGATCATCGTCGCGGCCCGAGCTGCGTGCGCGCCCGGCCTCGGGTCTCGCCAGGGCATCGCGTGGACGCCGTGCTCGACCGAGGACTGCATCAAGGAGTGCCAGGCTGGATGGAACTCGACCTCGTCGATCCGGTTGCCGTACCGGTCGTGGGTGCTAAGCACCGGCGGGTTCTCGTTGGCCAGGTTGCCGAGTCGAAGGAAGTCGGGCTCGCCGGCGAGCTTGCCGAGCGCCGAGAGATCCGGCTCGGCCCACGCCGCGCCCTCGCGCTTGACCGCCTCGGTCAGGGAGCGGTCCTGCTCGAAGAGGTTGTAGCCCTCGAGGGGCGGGGGCTGGTTCGTGACCTCATGGGTCGGCCCGCCGCTCCCGCTCATTGCCTCAGCGCGTCTCTTTGTGCGACGTGTGCTTGCCGCACCAACGACAGTATTTACGGAGCTCGACGCGGTCGCGCGTGTTCGTCTTGTTCTTGCGGCTGGTGTAGTTGCGTCGCTTGCAGTCTCCGCACGCGAGCGTGATCACGGGCCTCTTGTCTGATTTCGGCATCGTCTACTCGATGACCTTGGT
>JBOGVX010000220.1:0-22687 GCA_050693165.1 Actinomycetota bacterium
GAGGAGTACCCGGTCCCGAAGTCGTCGATCGCGAG
The DNA here is from genome assembly GCA_050693165.1 of Actinomycetota bacterium. Classification (GTDB taxonomy): domain Bacteria; phylum Actinomycetota; class UBA4738; order UBA4738; family CALAEC01; genus CAZKFH01. The sequence continues at coordinate 36 of JBOGVX010000220.1, forward strand.
CCTCACCCCGAGCCCGCGCAGCGCGTCCAGATGCTTCATCACTACACAGTCGGACTCGACCATGGCGTTCTCGGTGATCTCCAGGATCAGCCGCTCGGGGTCGAAGCCGGTGTCCTCGAGGATCGACTTGACCTCCGGGATCAAGTTCGGGTCCCTGAGCTGGCGAGACGAGAGGTTGACGCTCAGCCTTGTGGGCGTCCGCTCCATGCCCACTTTCCAGTCCTGGACCTCCGTGCAGGCCTGTCGCAGGACCCAGCCGCCCAACGGCACGATCAGTCCCGTCTCCTCGGCCAGCGGTATGAAGTCCATCGGGGGCACGAGCCCGCGCTCGGGGTGCTCCCAGCGCACCAGCGCCTCGACCCCGGCGATGTCGCCGCTCGAGAGTCCGACGATCGGCTGGTAGTGCAGGACCATCTCACCGTGCTCGATCGCGCGCCGCAGATCCGACTCGTTCTCGAGCCGGTTTACGGCGGCCGCGTGCATGACGGGGTCGAAGACTCGGTAGCTGACGTCCGGATCGTCCTTGGCCTGGTACATGGCGACGTCCGCTTCCTGCAGGAGCTGCTCGGCCGTCGTTCTCGAGTCGGACGCCCCATCGGCAACGCCTATGCCCATGCTGGCCCGGACCAGGATCTCCCGGCCCTCGACGCTGACCGGCTCCCGGAGCGACCGCTCAATGCGGTCGGCGACGCGGACCGCGTCGTGCGGACCTTCGACGTCATGGATCAGCACCGCGAACTCGTCTCCCCCGAGCCTGGCGGCGACGTCCATCGCTCTGACCGAGCCGCGGAGGCGATCCGCGACCTCGGCGAGCAGACGGTCTCCCGCCGAGTGGCCGAGACTGTCGTTCACGTTCTTGAAGCCGTCGAGGTCGAACAGGACCACGGCGGTGAGCTTCTCCTGCCGGACCGCGCCCGCGAGAGCGCTGGCGACCCGATCGCGGAACAGCTCGCGGTTGGGGAGTCTCGTAAGCGGGTCGTAAAGGGCCTGGAACTCGTTGAGCCTCCACGCCGCGATGCTCGCCACGCTCATCGCCAGGATGAAAGCGCCGTGCAGTGTGGCCCACCGCCAGGGGTGGGCCCACGCGGCGGGGTGGTTGTACACGGCCGTGGGATCGATGACCCCGATGGTTCCGTGATGCAGCACCACGAAGCCGATCGCCCCGAGGAATGGCAGCCATTCCTGGTAGAGGGAGATGAGGGCCACCATCACGAAGAAGTGGAAGTGGAACTCGATAAGGCCTCCGGAGATGTGGACGAGGATCCCCGACGCGGCCATGAGGCCCAGGCTCGCGACCACGGCCCGAGCCGTGCGACTGATCCGGGGCGTTCCTGCGGCGATCGCTGCCACCGCCACTATGGAGCCCTCCATGCTGGAGTGGAGCAGACCGAAGCCGCGCGCCGTCCCGTAGACGGCGATCCCGACCGCGTGCAGAAGTAAGAGCTGACGGATGCGCTTGTGCCGGCTGTTCCACACCTTCTCGGTGAGCGCGCCGCCCTTGGGTAGTAGTGAGAGCAGGTCCCGGGCTAGACGGTGGATCGGCCCTGGATGGGGCTCGATCGCATGGGCGGGCGACGAGGGGTCGGCGGGTGCCTTCATTCCTTCTTCAATCGGCGTTTCAGGGGCCGACTTGAGGGCGCTTGCTCGGGCTTTTCGCAGGTAGCTAAGGGGTGTCCACCCGGCCTGAGCCGTGGAAAGCGCAGAGGAATATCCTGCCTGTGACCGACAGAAGGAGGGAGCCATGGCAGAGGGACGCGAGCACTACGCGTCGGGCAACTGGGTGGTCAAGGAGGGCAGCGAAGAAGACTTCATTACCAGGTGGAAGGACTGGCTGACCACAAGCGCGAGCAAGGCACCAGGGTTCGGCTCGGCCACGCTTATCCGGGACATCCTCAACCCGAACCACTTCATCTCCCTATCGACGTGGGACGACGCCAAGATGCGGGACACCTGGAAGAACAGTTCCGAGTTTGCCGAGGGCATGGCGAGGGTCCGGGAGCTTACCGACAGCTTCAGCGGTGGCGACTACGTCGTCGCCATCCGCGTCTGAAGCTAGGCCTTCCGGAATACGGTCCCGGTGAACAAAGCAACCAGGTCCTCGCCGCTTCGCACCATGATCTCGTAGGCGCCGCTGCGAGTCGTCCGCGAAACCTCGCGCGCCTCAGCGACCAAGACCTCCCCCGGGCGAGCCGGGCGGGTGAAGTGGATCGATGCGGCGAGGGCCACGGCCTCGGGTCCGTGGCTATTCGCTGCGACCGCCAGCGCCGTGTCCGCCAGGGCGAACATGAACCCGCCGTGCGCGGTCCCGTGCTGATTGAGGTGTGCGGGAAGCACCTCGGCCTTCAGGATCGCGTGGCCGGCCGAGACTTCAACGACCTCGATCCCGAGGAGCTCGGACACCGGATCGGGAGCGTCGGACACGGCCACATCGTATGGCCGAGTCGCCTCAACCTCCGCTTCGAGACATCCAGGCCTTGAAGTCGTTGAGCAGTCCGCCGCCCCCGCGGGGAGGCTCCTTCGGGTCAAGCCAGCTCGCGCGCTTCTTGTCGTCCTCGAGTGTGACCCACTCGTATCCGTAGGTTCGAGGCCCCGCCCACATTGGCTCCTCGAGCCAGCTCTCGCCCTCGAGGCTCGCCACGACCGCGTAGCCGAAGCGCGGCCGGCCCTTCCAGAAGTCATCGATATCGTGGATGGGCGATCCCCGCGTCCGAGCCCGCAGCTTGTCGATGCCACTGAACTCGCCGACCCAGCCGAGCTTGATCCTCGCCTTCGCCACGAAGAGGCCGCCGTGGAGCTGGACCCAGACCTCCTCGCCGGGCGAGGAACCGGTCTTGAACGCTGGGCCCGGCCGGTCGCGAGTCTCGATGGCGTGACCGAGCTCCGGGCGCTCCGAGCTGCCCGTCAGGTGCTCGAGCTTGCGGATGACGACATGCTCCATCTTTCGCGAGCATATGGGAGTCGAGCGGGGAAACAGAAAAGGGGCCGGCTGAAAGCCGACCCCTTCTCCGCTTCTGCGGGAAGCTCGTGGACTAGCTGTAGCTGTACTCCACGATGAACTCGTCGAGAGCCTTCTTGGCGGCCTCGAGGTTGTCCACGCCGAGGGCGATGATGACCTTGTCCTCGGTGACGTTGACCGGAAGCCAGCACTCGATGTTGACGCCCTGGTCTCCGAGCTTGCGACACACGTCGGCAGCCATGCCGGGCATGTCGTTAAGCCTGATGGTGAAGGACGGGAAGGTCTTGAACTCGAAACCGGCTTCCTTGAGCGCGGTCTGAGCTGCTGCCTCGTCACTTGCGACGAAGGAAGCCACTCCCTGACCATTCACGCCAAGTGCCGTGATCAGCACGTTAACGTTCTTAGCAGCAAGCGCCCCGGTGAGCTTCGCGAGCTCCCCTGAGCGATTCTTTCCATGCACGATGAAAGTCTGCATGTGTTCTCCTGACGAGAGCCTGAGCGGTGGGCTGAAGGGCCGTGTTGTGGCCGGCCGGACTCTATTTCGAACAGTACTCCCCCCTGTCCAACCCTCACGGATAGAAGCCTCACTCAACGGTCAAAGAAAAGGCTCGATCACGCCGATTAACGCGGTGCGCGGTCCTCACGTCGCGCAACTGCCAGGATCGCGTCCGTGTCATCGACGTATTCGCTCGGATCCATGTCCTTGATGCGGGCGATCCCTGCCTCGACGCACGAAGCCCGGGCGACGTCATCGAGGCCGCGCAGCCTTCTCGCGCTGGGCCCGATGCGCGTTCGCATGCCGACGAACTGATTGAGTGTCACTGGATGTTCGGACCGCACGGTCGTCACCGACTCCACCTTGAGCCGCGCGGACTCCAGGAGCCCCCGCACCTTCGTCTCGTTGTCCATCAGATCGTGGTTGGCCATGACCACGTCTTCCTCCGCGCCGTGCTCGTCGAGCTCCTCCATCCATGCGGTTATGGCTGCGCGCGGCCTGCTTTCACCCCACGTCGCCAGGCCCAGTCGTCCTCCCTGCACCATGGCAAGCCGGATTCCCTTGAGCGCGAGGAGCGGCTCGGGAACGTGGAAGAGCATGAACGCCATGATCACCAGGTCGAACGAGTGGTCCTCGAACGGCAGGGCCCTTGCGTCCAGGAGAACGCGTGGCGTGTCCGACGCGGCGAGGCGAAGCATCCCTTCGGCGCGATCGGCCAGGACGATCGTCGCTCCGGGCGCCGCGGCCCGCTCATGGGGATGGAGCGCGCCCACACCGGCTCCGAGGTCCAGGATCCGCTCGGCCTTGCCGGGCTCGACCTGAAAGAGCAGCCGGCGAGCGAGCGGGAGCAGCTCGGGTGCCCAGAGCTCCCTATACGCCTCGGCGTCGCGTGAGTACCGGGCTGCGAGCTCCCGGACCCGCTCCTCGCTCGTCATGTCGAGAGGATAGAAACCGGCAGGACACTCGTTTCCGCTGTCGACGGAACTTGAGGGTCGTTCGCCCCCTCAGAGGCGATGGCTGAGATTGTCACGCAGCTCCCCGATCGGTAGCCGCTCTTGCTTCATGGTGTCGCGGTCGCGGATGGTTACCGCGTTGTCGTCGAGGCTCTCGAAGTCGACGGTGATGCAGAACGGCGTGCCGACCTCATCCTGGCGACGGTATCGCCGGCCGATGCTTCCAGCATCGTCGTAGTCGCACATCCATGAACCCTTGAGCAGGTCGAACACTTCTCGCGCCTTCGGGACCAGTCGTTCGTTACGTGATAGGGGCAGGATCGCGATCTTGATGGGCGCCAGATCCTTGTGCAGCTTCAGCAGGGTCCGCTTCTCCATCTCACCCTTGGCGTTCGGGGCCTCCTCGACCGTGTAGGCATCGCAGATGAACGCGAGCGTGGCGCGGTCCACGCCGGCCGCGGGCTCGATCACGAACGGGTGGTAGCGCTCCTCCTTCTCCTGGTCGAAGTAGGTTAGGTCCTCGCCCGAGTGCTTCTGGTGCGCCTTGAGGTCGAAGTCGGTTCGGTTCGCGATCCCCTCGAGCTCGCCCCAGTCGGTGAAAGGGAACGCGTACTCGAGATCGACGGTTCGTTTCGAGTAGTGGCTGAGCTCGTCCTGCTCGTGCTCGCGAACGCGGAGGTTGTCCTCCTTCATCCCGAGGCTCGTATACCAATCCATACGCTGCTCGATCCAGAAGTCGTGCCACTTCTCGTCCGTCCCGGGCTCGACGAAGAACTCCATCTCCATCTGCTCGAACTCGCGCGTGCGGTAGATGAAGTTCCCGGGAGTGATCTCGTTGCGGAAGGACTTTCCTATCTGCGCGATCCCGAACGGCAGCTTCTTGCGCGCGGCAGCCTGGACCGTGACGAAGTCGACGAACATGCCCTGAGCGGTCTCGGGACGCAGGAACACCTCGTTGCCTTCCTCCGCCACCGGACCCATGTACGTCTGGAACATCAGGTTGAAGTTCCGAGCGTCGGTCCACTTGTTGTTGCCGCAGTTCGGGCAGTTGCCACTCTCGGGCAGGTGATCCTCGCGGAAGCGCTGGTGGCACTCGAGGCATTCGACGAGCGGGTCCGTGAACGACTCGAGGTGGCCGCTCGCCTCCCACACCTTCGGCGACATCATGATCGAGGACTCGAGTCCCACGACGTTGTCGCGCTCCTGGACCATGTTGCGCCACCACGCGGCGCGGACGTTGCGCTTGAGCTCCACTCCGAGTGGGCCGTAGTCCCAGAACGAGCGCAGCCCGCCGTAGATCTCGCTGGACTGGAAGACGATCCCCCTGCGCTTGGCGAGGGAGGTGATGGTGTCCATCAGGTCGGCCATCTAGGCCTCCTTTCCCGGCCGCCGGCTGCGGCCGCTGGTGTGACAGTCATGGTAGCGCCTGCGATGTCAGTGGTGGCGTCTAAGGTCGGCGGCATCGTGCTCGTGGCCGCCCTGCCGTCGGAGCTGAGCGATGCTCTCACCCTCATCAGCGGCTGCAGCCTTCTGGGCGGAGCCCTCACCTGGGCCTGGGCCAGATTGTGGATGCTCCTCTCCAGTAAAGTGCTCAACCTGGAGCGCTGGGTGCTGGACGGGGTGGGCTACGAAGCTATCTTCGGGATCTTGTTCGCCGTTGGATATCTTGCCTTGTGAAAGAATCATGTCCGTGGACCTGAAGAAGGAAACTAGCTCCGCAGGGGGCCTAAAGAAGCCAACGGGTCGCGACTACCTGGTCTTCTACGGTGTTGCCGTCGCCGGCGCCCTTGGGTTGGGGGCTCTCGCCCTCGCGCTCGACTGGTCGCGGTTGACCTTTCTAGCCAGCGGCTTTGCGTGGCTGGGGGTGTCTGGCCCGATCGCGGTCATCTGGCTGCACACGCGCCGCGAGACCCCACGGCCTGCCCATTCGTGAGCTGAAGCGATCTAGGCGCCCCCTGATCCCCTGGTCCTGGATCAGTTCGGTCGGAAAACCATCGGAATTCGAAGGATGACGAGACCCCTGCGCATCGGAGTGCAGCTCCCCGAGGTGGAGCGACACGTCCCCTGGACCGAGTACGTGGCGATGGCGCAAGCAGCCGAGGAGGTCGGGTTCGACTCGATCTGGGTCGGAGATCATCTTCTCTATAGAGGAAGCGACCCCTCGAATGGAGAAGGCCGTCCGGAGCGTGGACCGTGGGAAGCGTGGACCTTGCTGGCGGGACTGGCCGCGGTCACCGAGCGGGTAACCCTGGGACCGCTCGTAGCGTGCACGGCGTTCCACCTGCCGGCGATCCTGGCGAAAAAGGCCATGACGGTGGACGAGCTCAGCGGCGGCAGACTCGTCTTGGCTCTGGGCGCAGGATGGAACGAGCCGGAGTTCCGCGCCTTTGGCGTCCCCTTCGACCACCGAGTGTCGCGGTTCGAGGAAGCGTTCGAGATCATCCGTCGACTCGTCGCCGGCGAGCGCGTCACGTCCGATGGACGGTTCCATCATGTGGATGACGTGGTGTTGATGCCTCCTCCTTCCCGACGGCCGCTGCTGATGGTTGGCAGCCACGGTGAGCGGGTCCTCCGGATCACCCTCCCCCACGTGGACATCTGGAATACCTGGTACGACTGGTACGGCAACACACCGGAGGGGTTCGCGAAAGCCAACGATCAGATCACGGCCCTAGCGGCCGAGGCTGGGAAAGGTCCCGGGGCGATCGACAGAAGCGCGTGCGTGCTGGTGGTCCTCGATCCGGAGTCCGCAGATCGACCGCACACTGAGGTACCTCTGAGCGGGAGCCCCACCCGGATCGCGGATGGTCTCCGAGAGTTGGCGGAGGCAGGTGCGGACGAGGCGATACTCGTTCTTAGCCCGATCACCGAGGCGTCGATCAGAACCATCGGCGAGACTCTGTCGATAATGGACTGACAGGAGGCGTTGCGAATGGCCGACTTCCCACCCGAAGGCACCGAGCTGACGAGGTTGCTGGTCGTATCGGACGTGGAGGCGTCGAAGCGCTGGTACACGGATGTGCTCGGCGCGGAGCTCCACCGCGAGTACGGCGGAACTTCGGTGGTGCTGAAGCTGCTCGGCTCGTGGCTCGTCCTGGTGACCGGTGGCGGCGAGACGGAGGACAAGCCCGGCACCAGGTACGCGTCCCCGCCGGATCCAAACACCATCAGCACGCAGATGATCCTCGGCGTCCCCGACTGTAAGGCGGCCTACGAGACACTCAAGCAGCGCGGCGCCGAGTTCCTCACGCCACCGGTCGAGTACGACTGGGAAACACGGGCGTTCTTCCGTGACCCCGACGGGCACCTTTTCGAGATCAGCCAGAGCAAGTCAAGCGAGTAGCTAGCCCGGCTTCCGGCACAGGAAGACCTCGCTGGGCTCGTCTTCTCCGAGATCGACCACTCTGACCTCCGCTGCGAAGCCGGCTTCGGTGAGCCATGCGAGCCAGCTGTCCCTGGGGAACAGCCCGAGGATGTGCCGGTCCTGCTCGACGCTCACGTTCCCGTTCTCGTCTCGGAGCATGTATGCGTAGTGCGTCTCGTACGTCGTGTCGTCCGGATCGGGGTCATACGACCACTCGAGATATCGAGTCGCACGGCGTCCGTCGTCGTTCCCGCCGTGGTCGGTCCTGTCCGAGTAAGTCTCCTTGAGGTCGTCGGGGACGAACAGAGCGGCTCCTCCGGACCGGGCGTGGACGAACGCCGTCTGCATGGCGGCGCGGAGGTCCTCCTCGCTCGCCATGTAGTCGATGGCGTCGTGCGCGAACACGGCGTCGAACTCACGGTCGAGCCTGAGGCTGCGCATATCGCCGTCGACGTGCTCGAGGTCCGGGTTGATCTTCTTGCTGAGCCCCAGCATCTCCTGCGAGAGGTCGCTCAGCGTCATCTTGAAGTAGGCCTTGAGGTGCGAGGCGTTATTGCCGCCTCCGCTCCCGAGTTCCAGGACGGTTCCACCTGGAGGCACGCCCGCTTCTTCCAGCAACCCGCGGTAGACCCCGGCTTCCTCCGCGTACTCCTCGGGCGCCGTGATGAGATGGAACCACGGCGCGAGCGACCCGTACATCCTCGGCTGGTCGTTCACTTCGCCCCCACGCTCTCTCAGAAACCCACCGTATAGGTAGGTATCTGAGATAGCTTGCGGGTTTCAGTCAGTCGTCGAGCTTGCCGAAGCGGCGGTCGCGCTTCTGGTAGTCGCGGATCGCCTCGAACAGGTGCTCGCGGTTGAAGTCCGGCCACAGCACCGGCGTGAACCACAGCTCCGAGTACGCGGCCTCCCACAACAGGAAGTTCGACGTGCGCATCTCGCCCGAGGTTCGGATCAGCAGGTCCGGGTCCGGCACGTCTGGGAGGTAGAGGCGCTTGGCGATCCCCCTCGCCGTTACGCGGCCGGGCTTTTCGGCGAGTAGCCGACGGACCGCGTCGACGATCTCGGCGCGGCCTCCGTAGTTGAGCGCCACGACCAGCGTCAGCTTCTTGTTGCGGGCCGTCATCTCCTCGGCGGACTCCATCTCCTTCTGGACGGACCCCGGCAGCTTCCAGTCGCGGCGGCCCGAGAAGCGGATGCGAACGCCGCGTTCGTTGAGCTCGTCACGGCGCTCGCGGATCAGCGTCCGATTGAAGTTCATGAGGAAGCGAACCTCCGAAGCGGGTCGGTCCCAGTTCTCCGTGGAGAACGCATACACCGACATATAGGGAAGGCCGATCTCGAGCCCGCCCTCGACCACGTCGTAGAGAGCCCGCTCCCCCGCCTCGTGTCCCTTCGTACGAGGGTGCCCGCGCTGCTCCGCCCAACGGCCGTTGCCGTCCATGACTATCGCGACGTGCTTCGGGATGCGCTCGAGGTCGAGGTCCTGCTTGAAGCTCATCTCGTCTGCTGGCGCGCAGCGGTCAGCAGGGTCGGGATGCTTCGGAGGCGCCTATCGATGTGGAACTCGCTGAACCCGTAGAGCATCGCTCTGGCTTCCGCGCGAACCTCGGGTGGATGCTCCTCCTGTCCCGCGAGATGCAGGTCGCCGGCGAGCAGCCCGGCGAGCCATGCGAGCGCGGCGGGGTCTACGCGACGGGCATCGCGGTCGGCGCACCCCTCGCACACCGCACCGCCCTGCGACGCGGAGAATCGCGCGATAGCCGTCGAGCCGCACACCGCGCACGCGGTCAGGCTCGGCGCGAAGCCGGACAATGCCAGGAGGCGGAGCAGGAACGCCTCGGCGGTGGCGGACGGATCGCGAGGGCGAGTCTCCAGGGCCCGCAGGCCGGTCAGCAGGAGGAGGAAGAGCCTGACGTTGCCCTCGTGCTCCTCCGCGACCTTGTCGGCGGCCTCCAGCATGGTCTCGCCGGCCGAGTAGCTCGCGAAGTCCTCGCGGACCGATGGGAACGTGCTGAGGATCACGGCCTGGGTGATCGTGTCGAGGTTCCGGCCCTGATACAGCATCAGGTCCACGTGGGTGAACGGCTCCAGGCGGGCGCCGAACCTGCTCATGGTCCGGCGGATCCCCTTCGCCACGGCGCGGACCTTTCCCGAGCCCTGGGTGAGGATCGTGACGATCTTGTCGGCCTCGGCGAGCTTCACGGCGCCGAGGACGATGCCCTGCTCCTTGTAAAGCGGCACCTCGATCGAATCGTACGCTGCGAAGCAGGGGTTCGGGCCTCGAACGGCGAACTTCTATGCCATGCGTCGCTTCCTTCTTCCTGCGCTGGCCTCCCTGATGCTCGTATCCGCCACGGCCTCGGCCGACTCGGCCTCCATGCGGGTCAGCTCGGAGGGCGGGGGGATCATCCGGGGCGACCTGGGCCTGGCCTCTTCAGGCGCGGTGGCCACGGCAACCGCGGCCCTGAACCGTTTCGGGGCGCGTCTGGGTGCGGGTGATGCGACCTTCGCGATCGACTCGGTTCGCCACTCGATCATCGGCACGCACATCCGCGGCCGCGAGGTTCGAGGGGGGATCCCGGTCGAGGGAACCTCCGCGGCGGTGCACATCGTCGACGGCAGGGTCATCCAGGTCGAGGCTCGCGCTTCGAGCCTGGCCGGACGGCCGGGATGGGCTCTCGCGGGCGCCGAAGCCGCCCGGGCGATCGCGACACGGCGCCTGGCAGCCGCCGATGCTCAGACCGTCACCGAGAGGCTCCTCGTTCGAGCCGGCGACCGCCTGGTGGACGCCTGGCGCGTTTCGGTCTTCTCCCTCTCGTCAGGTGTCGCCGCGCAGGTGGACGTCGCCGCCTTCGACGGCCGCGTTCTCGCCGTGCGAGACAACACGCTCCAGGCCGACGGAACGGCGACCGTGTTCGATCCCAACCCGATCCAGACCACGAAGAACCCGAACCTCCGCCAGCCTGGAGAGCTTGGGCTCCCGGCTGATGCCGATGTGGACAGCGCCGAGCTAACGGCGGCGCTGCTGACTCGGCCGTTGAAGGCCTACGACCCCAACTTCCTCCCTGCGGGGCGGATCCTCGGCCCTTACGTCGACGTGCTGGGAACGGGACCGATCGTCAGCGTGACGCCGAACACGTTCACATTCACCCGCGGGATGCCCCAATTCGAGACCACGAATGTCTACGTGGCGGTGGACACGATCCAGCGGTACTTCCAGTCCCTCGGCTTCACCGGGGACGCCGCCGTCAATGCAGAGCCGCAGAACATCTACACGCTTCGCGTCGAGGGATTCGATAACAGCTTCTACCAGCCGGCCAACGACATCATCGTGTTCGGTGCGGGCGGAGTTGACGACGCCGAGGATGCGGAGGTCGTGATCCACGAGCTAGGCCACGCGATCCACGACGCGCAGGTACCCGGGTGGGGCAGCTCGCATCAGGGCGGGTCCATGGGCGAGGGCTGGGGCGACTTCCTGGCCGGTGCCTACTACGCGCGAACGAGCGGCGGCTTCGGCGACCTTTGCGTCGCGGACTGGGACGCCACTTCCTACTCGAACGCGACCCCGCCGTGCCTGCGCCGGCTCGATGAGAACAAGAAGTACCCCGGCGACATGGAGAACGAGGTCCACGCAGACGGCGAGATCTGGTCCGCGTTCCTGTGGGACCTACGCTCCAAGCTCGGCTGCCGGGATCAGGACCCGACGCCCGAGTGCGCCGCGCCGCTGGCGCCGGAGGCTCAGATACTCTCGGACCGAGTCATCAAGCTCGTCCTGACATCGCACGAGCTTCTCGGCACCACCGCGAACTTCGGCGATGCGGTCGCCGCGCTCATCACTGGGGCGAACGAACTGGGTCACGCAGAGTACGTGCCGATGATCACCTCGTCGGCGGCGAAGTACGGCCTGCCGCTCGAGTAAGCGTCAGTCGAGGTAGATCCACGCGGCGACGCTGAGCACCACGGCGAAGAAGATCCCCACGGCAACGATCGCCCCCAAGGAGACTCCTGTCCTCTTCGCGGCTTCTTCGGCGCGCTCCCTGACCCGCTGGCGAAGGCGATCCGCCCACTCGAACTCGGTGGACAGGATGGCGAGGCCGGCGAAGATCACCAGGAGACCCGGGCCGGGCAGGACGAGCATCGCCACGCCGGCGATGACGACCCCGGACCCCGCGATGATCACAAGGATCCGCTTGCCGTAGCGAGCGAGGAAGCCGCGCTTTTCCGCCACCTTCACTGTCCGCCCGGTCGGGACAGGAGAACCTCCAGCAGCGTCGATGCGCCTATCCGGAACCTGTCGGGTGTCAGCCATCCCTCCCCAAGCTCTCCCTCGACTATCTCCAGGTAACCCAGCGCCTGATCCGCGGTGCGTATTCCACCCGAGATCTTGACGCCCACGGCCTTACCAGTCTGACCGTGGAAGTCACCTACGGCCCTCATCATGACAACTGCTGCCTCGGGCGTCGCGCCGGTGCCCACCTTACCCGTCGAGGTCTTCAGGAAATCAGCGCCCGCCGACATCGCGAGCAGCGCTGCACGGTGTATCCGCTCGTCGGTCCGGAGCTCCCCCGTTTCGAGGATCACCTTCAGGGTCGCGAGATCTGCGGCCTCCTTGGCTTGCGTGATCTCGTCGGCGGCCTCCTCGGATCTGCCGGCTTCGAGGGCTTCGCGGTTGAGGACCATATCGATCTCAGTGGCTCCGAGCTCGATCGCGGAGTGGATCTCGGCGAGGCGCTTGGGGAGAGGCTCTGTAGGAATGGGGAACCCGACGACCGTGGCCACCTTGACGTCCGAGTCCCTCAGCGCGTCCGCGGCGGTAACCACGTGAGGCGGGTACACGACCACTGCCGCCACGCTTGGGGTGTCCGGGGCCGGCCGGATGGCTCTCTCACAGAGCGCGCGGATCCGCTCGGGCGTCTCGGATCCGTCGAGAGAGGTCAGATCCAAGCATCGGATCGCGAGCTCGATCATCGAGCGCATGCCGGATGGAGCTTCGGCCATCTGGTGCGAAGGATACCGGCAGGGGTCAGGCGCAGCTGATGGTGGCGTCGTCGAGAGCTACCTCGTAGGCGCCGAGGTGACCGAATCCGCCGTCCGGGTCGTACCGGAAGATACCGGTGGCCTCGACCTTCTCCGCCCACCTGGCGCCCATGTCGGCGTTCTGAAGACATCCTGTTGGAGGGCTGACGCCAACCCACACCAGCGGCCCCACCGGCTGAGGCGGGAAGGACTCCATGAACCCGGATGTGAGGACGCTGATCTCGAACGCTCCGTAGTAGCCACCCTTGATGATGACCCGCTCGCCGTTGAAGGCGCCGGGGTCCTCGGTCAGGTCCGGCAGGGTGAACGTGGGCGTGTCGCCGGAGCCACTACCTCCGCCACCACCACAGGCCACGAGAGCGGCCGTGATCATCAGAAGCAGGATCCGCCTCACGACTGTTGGACGGGCGTGGAGCCGAGAACGTTCCCGTCGTATGCTCGCCGGGATGGCTCGTTTCACCGTGATCATGATGCTGCTCCTGACCGCCTGCGGCGGCGGGAGCTCTGAGTCGGAGTCCACGCCCTCTCCGACGCCCCAGGCCACCGTCGAGTCTTCCGAGCCGGAAGAGGAGTCACCGGCCACCGAACCCGAGTGCGTCGACGAGACGATCACCGGGAACACCGAGGTCACCATCGCGGAGAACGACAACGCGTTCTCGCCGAAGTGCGTGGTCGTGCTCGGTGGACAAGGCCTGGAGATAGTGAACAAGGGCAGCTCGAAGCACAACTTCTCGATCGAGGGTACAGACGTGGACCTGGACACCGAGTCCGGCGACACCACGAGGACCGAGGCGCTCGCCGGTGCGGTCGAGCCCGGAACGTTCGAGTTCTTCTGCAAGTACCACCGCGCCCTCGGCATGGTCGGCGAGATAACGCTGACCGAGGCCGGCTAGCTCAGTAGCCGAATCGCGTCAGCGCCTTCGGGTCGCGCTGCCACTCCTTCTGCACCTTCACCCGCAGATCGAGGTGCACCTTGGTCCCGAGGACCGGCTCGAGATCCTCACGAGCCATCGTGCCGATCTTCTTGAGCATGGAGCCGCCCTTGCCGACCACGATCCCCTTCTGCGACTCGCGCTCGACGAGGATCAGGCACGAGATGCGGGTGAGCCCGCCGTCGCGCCGTATCTCCTCGACCTGTGTTGCGACCGAGTGCGGGATCTCTTCGCGGGTCAGCGCGAGCGCTTTCTCCCTGACGATCTCCGCTACGCGCAGCTCGAGCGGCTGATCGGTAACGTCGCCGGGCTCGAAGTAGTGCGGGCCCTCGGGAAGGGCCGAGACCAGAACGCCGAGGAGCTCCTCCAGTCCCTTCCCCGTCTGCGCGGACACCGGGACGAAGTGGTCGAAGGCCGCGAGCTTGCCCGCGGCCTCGAGCTGGGCCATGAGCAGGGACTCGCCGATCAGGTCGATCTTGTTGACGACGCAGACCTTGAGCGTGTTCAGGGGAGCGACTCGCTGCTCCGCCACGAACGCGTCGCCACGACCAACGCCGGAGGAAGCGTCGACGACCTGAACGACGGCATCGACGTCGGCGGTGCTCTCAACCACCATCTGGTTCAGTCGCTCGCCGAGGAGAGTGCGCGCCTTGTGGAAGCCCGGAGTGTCGGTGAACACGATCTGGTACTCGTCCGTCGTCAGGACTCCCCTGATGCGACCTCGAGTCGTCTGCGGCTTGTCGGTGACTATCGAGACCTTCTGGCCGACGAGGGCGTTGACGAGCGTGGACTTGCCGACGTTCGGCCTTCCCACGACCGCGACGAAACCGCTTCGGAAGGTCACTTCAGGTCGTCGGGACCGAACGCGTCGGGGAGTAGCTCGCTCAGACGCCTTTCCTCCCGTTTGCCGCCGGTACCCTCCGAGATCACGAGCATGTCGGGGCCGAACTCGAGCAGCACCTGCCGGCATGCGCCGCACGGCCATGAGGGCTCCTCGTTCGGTCCGGCCACGGCGACGGCCGCGATACTGCTGGTCCCGCGAACGACCGCGGTGTGCACGGCGTTCCGCTCAGCGCAGATCGACAGGCCGTACGACGCGTTCTCGACGTTGGAGCCTCCGACGACGGTTCCGTCGTCTCCGAGTATCGCGGCGCCGACCCGGAAGCCGCTGTACGGGGCATACGCGTAGCCCTGAGCGATGCGTGCTGCATGGACCAGGGCATCGATCTGCCCGGCATCGGGTGCGCTCAGGAGCGGGCCTCCGCGGCCTCGGGCTTCTCCTCGAGCCGCTCGATCAGAACCTTGGAGATCCGCCTACCCTGCACACGCTCGGCGGTGAACCGCAATCCCTCGAGCTCCACCGACTCACCCTGTGTGGGCAGGCGTCCCAGGAGGCCCATGATCAGGCCGCCGACCGTGTCCCACTCCTCGTTCGGCAGGTCCACCTCGAGCAGCTCGTTCAGCTCGTCCACGGATAGCCGGGCGTTCACGCGGTACTTGCCATCGCCGGCCGGCTCGACCTGTGGCTCCTCGCGGTCGTACTCGTCCGCGATCTCGCCGACGATCTCCTCGAGCAGGTCCTCCAGGGTGATGAGTCCGGCCACGGCTCCGTACTCGTCCACGACGATCGCCACGTGCACCTTCTCCTGCTGCATCTCCTTGAGGAGCTCGGCCACGCGCTTGGATTCCGGCACGAAATAGGGCTTGCGGGCGAGATCCTTGAGGCTGGCCCGCTCCCGGCCCGAGTGGATCTGACGCAGCACGTCCTTCGCGTACACGATCCCCACGATCTCGTCGAGGTTCTCCTTGTAGACCGGGATGCGCGAGTACCCATGCTTGATCACGAGATGCAGGACCTGGTCCAGCGACTCGTCGACGTCCACCCCGATGATGTCCGGCTTCGGCGTCATCACCTCGCGAACGATCGTGTCCCCGAACTCGAAGATCGAGTGGATCAGCTCCTTCTCCTCCTCCTCGATCGCGCCCTCCTCGCTGCTCGCCTCAGCCATCTGGCGGATCTCCTCCTCGGAGATGAACGGGCCGGAGCGCAATCCCTTGCCCGGCAGCAGCACGTTCGCGATGCCGATGAGCACGCGGGTGGGCAGTCGCAGCAGCCGCGCGAGGAAGGTCACCAAAGGAGCGAGAGCCATAGCCACACGGTCGGAGTGCAGGATGGCGAACGTCTTGGACATCGCCTCGACCGCGACGAAGTACCCGAGCGTGAACAGGATCGAGACGATCGTCACCCATATGGGTGTGTCGAAGTAGCGCTCGGCGAGGATGGCCACGAGGATCGCCGATCCGTTCTGGGCGAGCATCACCCACAGGTAGATCGCGTTCAGGTAGCTCGGTGGATCGCTCTCGATCTTCACCAGGCGCGGGGCGTTGCGGCGTCCCTCCTCCTCGAGCGCCAGCGCGCGAACCTTCGTCATCCTGGTCAGCGACGCCTCGGCCATCGCGAGGAGAGAACCGAAGGCGACCAGGAAGCCGATCAGCACGATCAGCCAGATCACAGCTCCACCCCGCTGTACATCTCCTGACGCTTCCACATCGCGGCGCGTTCCTCGTCTTCCTGATGATCGTAGCCGAGCAGGTGCAGGATCCCGTGCACGAGCAGTAGGCGCAGCTCGGCCTCGAGGTTCTCGTTCTGCTTGGACGCGTACTCCGGGCAGATCACCACGTCTCCCAGGAGGCCTTCCTCGTCCATCGTGAACGAGAGCACGTCGGTCGCGCCGGACTCGCCCGCGTACTTGGTGTGCAGCTCCTCCATCTCCTCGGTCGTCACGAACGAGACGGATAGCTCGACTGGCCCGGCGCCCTCGGCGTCGAGCGTCGCGCGCGCCAGGTCAGCGAGCACGTCGTGGTCGGCAGGGACCTGTTGACGGTCCGAGATGACGACGCTGGGTTTATCGGCGTCTGTTGTCATCGTCCGCGGCCGCGGGCTGACTCTCCGAGTGCCGCCTGTATGCCTCCACGATGTCCTGGACTATCGGCGCGCGAACCACGTCGCGCGAGTCAAGGTGAACGAACTCGATGCTCTCGATCCCGGTGAGGATCTCCTGGACGGCCACAAGTCCCGAGCGCTGGCCGGGCGGAAGGTCGATCTGCGTGTCGTCGCCGTTGACGACGGCCTTCGAACCGAAGCCCAGGCGAGTCAGGAACATCTTCATCTGCTCAGGGGATGTGTTCTGGGCCTCATCGAGGATGATGAACGAGTCGTTGAGCGAGCGGCCCCTAAGGAACGCGAGCGGCGCGACCTCGATCGTGCCCCGGTCCATCAGCCGGGTGAACGCGTCCGCGTCCATCATCTCGTAGAGCGCGTCCCACAGTGGACGCAGGTAAGGATCGATCTTCTCGTAGAGGGTCCCCGGCAGGAAGCCGAGCTTCTCCCCCGCCTCGACGGCGGGGCGAGTCAGGATGATCCGCGAGACCTCGCGTGCTTGAAGCGCTCTCACCGCTGTTGCCACGGCGAGATAGGTCTTACCCGTTCCGGCCGGGCCGATAGCGAAGGTCAGGGTCGAGCGGCGCAGCGCGTCCACGTACTCCTTCTGACCTCTCGTCTGCGGGGAAACGCGCTTGCCGCGCGACGTGAGGATCGCGTCGGTCAGCACCTCGGTTGGTCTCACTCCCGTGTCGTCCTTCATCATGTCGATCGTCCGTCCGACAGAGGTAGCGGTGAGCTGCTGGCCCCGGTCGATGAGCTCGAGCATCTCCTCGAACAGCTGCGCGACGCGCTCGGCCTCGGGCTCCGCGCCGGTGATCGTGATCTCGTTCCCCCGAACGAGGATGTGCGTGTCGAACGCCCCTTCAACGAGCTTGAGGAACTCGTCGCGTTCCCCTAGGAGGGTGACCATTGACTGGTTACCCGGGACGAGGATCTTGACCTGTGTTGTGGTGGCCTTGGCCACTTCGCTATCGGGACTCCTTCTGAAAACGGGGCCGCCTTCGCGACCCCGCTCACCCCGATTATACGGCGCGAGGGACGGGGTTCCCGGAAGCTCGATCAGCCCGGCGGCCAGGCCATCTGGCGTCCGCCCAGGAGGTGAAAGTGCAGGTGGTGGACGCTCTGGCCGGCGTCCGCACCCACGTTCGTGACCAGGCGCCAGCCGCTCCGGTCCACCTCGTTCGCCTTGGCCAGGTGCGCGGCGGTCTGGAAGATCTCGGCCAGGAGCTCCGAGTGCTTCTCGGTGAGCGACTTGGCCGAGTCGATGTGCTCCTTCGGGATGATCAGCAGGTGGACGGGCGCCTGCGGGTTGATGTCGGTGAAGGCCATGACGTGGTCCGAGGAATGAACGATGTTCGAGTCCATCTCACCGGCCACGATCCTGCAGAAAAGGCATTCCTCCACGCGTCCCTCCTTCCTATCGATGCTATCCGAGCCGGCCGTAGCGGGCGAGCACGATCGAGGCCGCGGCCAGCGCGGCCGTCTCCACCCGCAGCAGTATCGGCCCGAGCCACGCCAGCTTCGCCCCGTTGCGCTCTGCTGCGCGGGCGTCCTCCTCCGGGATCCCGCCCTCGGGACCTATCACCAGGGTGATCCGCCGGGGTCGCTCTTCGGGGAGCATCTGCTGCAGGCCCTCCTTGCCGTCCTCCCACAAGACGAACATCGGGTCGTCGCCGGGGACGACCGCCTCCACCCACGGCACCGGCCCGTTGATCTGGGGGAGGAACGCCCGGCCGGCCTGCTTAGCCGCCTCCCGCGCTATCGAGTCGAGCCGGACCGAGATCCGCTCGCCGCGCTCGCCCTTGAAGCGGCGGACGCTGCGCGTGGCCTCGAGCAGGACGATCTCGTCGGTTCCGATCTCCGTGAGCTTCTGGATCGCCCACGTCAGCCGCTCGCCCTTGGGCGGCGCGAGCAGCACCGTCAGGTAAGGAGGGACGCGTTGCTCCTCGCGGCGCTCCACGACCTCCCCTTCAACGAGGAGACGGTCTGCTCGGATGATCCTGCAGACGCTTACACCGCCCTCGCCGTCGGCGGACGTGAACAGGTCGCCGACCTTCAGGCGAAGAGAGCGGATCGCGTGGCGGGCGTCCTCGGGGGACAGCACAACGGGGTCACCGCGTTGCGGCGCTCCCGCGAAGAAGTGAGGAAGGCTCAAAGGCGGGGAGGGCGGAGCCGCCCCTTGAGCGGACGCTCCATCTCGCCGCGGCGCTCGGCGAACTCCTCGATGAGCGGACGCTCCCTGCGGCCGATGCGATCGGGAACCACCACATCCACGCGGACCAGCAGGTCGCCGCGCCCTCGCCTGCCCAGGTTCGGCACGCCCTTGCCCGAGACCTTCATGACCGAGCCCGGCTGCGTGCCCGCCGGCACAGAGAGCGTGTCGGTTCCGTCGAGCGTCTCGATCTCGATGTCGGCGCCGAGGATCGCGGCGCTGACCGGAAGCTCCAGCGCACACAGCAGGTCCTGGCCGTGCCTCTCGAAGACCGGATGCGGCGAGACCGATAGCGCGAGGTAGAGGTCGCCGGTACCTCCTCCCACCCGCCCCTCGTCGCCGGCACCCTCGATGCGCAGCTCCATGCCGTGAGTTACTCCGGCGGGGACGTCCACGGTCATGATCTGCTCGTGGGGTAATCGCCCCGCACCACGGCAGTCGCGGCAGGGCGAGGCGATCTCCTCTCCGGTCCCGCGGCAGGTCCCGCACGTACGCGATGTCATAACGGTCCCGAACACGCTCTGCCTGACGTCGGACACCTGGCCCGTGCCGCGACACGTCGAACACGTGGTCGGCTCCGTTCCCGGCTCGCTCCCCTTCCCACCGCATCGCTCGCACGCCTCGAGAGCTTCGATCGCGATCTCCCTCTGCGCGCCGAAGACCGCTTCCTCGAACGCGATCTCGAGGATCAGCCGCTGGTCGGCGCCTCGGGCGGTGCGGCTCTGCCTGGTCGCCGTGCGGCCGAACGGCGAGCCCCCGCCGAAGAACGCCTCGAAGATGCCGCTGAGGTCGCCGAAGCTGAACATGTCGGGCGTGAAGCCCTCGCCGCCGAACATGTCGTACCTGCGGCGCTTGGCCGGGTCGGAGAGGGTCTCGTAGGCCAGGTTGGCCTCCTTGAAGCGGCGCTCGGCCTCCGGGTCCTTGTTGACGTCCGGGTGAAACTCGCGGGCGAGCGCGCGGAAGGCCTTCTTGATCTCGTCCTGGGTTGCCTCTCGGCTCACTCCGAGGACGTCGTAGAGGTCTCGCTGGTGCGCCACCGTGCCGAGTCTAGTGGCCGCCTGCTAGCCGGCCAGCGCCTGGATCGTCCTCGACAGGCCGTGGGAGACCGCCCTGATCGTGGACATCGCGGCGGGGTACTCCATGCGTGTCGGGCCGATCACGGCTATCGCGCCGACGCGGTCGGGACCCAGGCGGTAGGGGGCGACTATCACGCTGGCCTCTCGCATCGCGGCGAACGGGTTCTCGCGGCCGATGCGGACCACGACCTCACCCATGCCGGCGAGCTGGTCGAGCAGCTCGAGCATCGCTCGCTCCTCTTCCAGAAGCTCGAGAAGGCGGCTGACGGTCTCGCGGCGCTCGAAGGCCTCCTCGCTGGCGATGTTCGCCGCGCCGCCGAGGATCACGTGCGGCGAGCCCGGCGGCTGCGCCACAGCTCCGTGGTGGGTCAGGCGTGACAGCAGGACCGCGGTGCCACGCACGACCTCGTCCGCGTCCTCGACCGCCTCGTCGAAGAAGTCCTCGATAGCTCGCCGCTTCGTGTCGTGCAGGCGAGGCCACCGCGGGATCGCGTCGACGTAGTAGCGGTAGCCGAGGTCCGTGGGGATCCGCCCCGCGGAGGTGTGGGGGTGGTTGAGATAGCCGCGATCCTCGAGGGCGGCCATGTCGTTGCGGATCGTGGCCGCGCTGACGGGCAGCCGGTGCCTCTTGGCCACGGCGGCACTTCCCACGGGCTCACCCGTACGGATGTAGTCGCTGACGACCAGTCGCAGGACTGTAGCCTCGCGTTCGCCCAGGGGCCGCTTCTCACTCACGTGCCTATTGTATTAGCACTCTCAGGGCGAGAGTGCTAGCACCGCCTCATTTGCGAGAAGCATCCCGTGCTCGGTCAGGACTAGGCGATCTCGCTCGATGGTTGCCATGCCCCTCTCGACAAGCTCCCCGGCCCGGTCCTCGGGAACGTCGGCGAGGGGCAGGCCGTCGGCACTCCGGATGCCGAGGAGGATGTGCTCGAGCCGAGCCTCCTCTGCCGTCAACCTTTCCTCTCCCCCGGCTGCGGACTCGCCTCGGGTCGCGAGCTCGATGTAGCGGGCCGGAGGCCGGACGTTCCACCAGCGCCGGAGGTCTCTGTAGGAGTGCGCGCCGGCTCCGAGGCCCAGGTACGGCCGCCCCTCCCTGTACCCCAGGTTGTGCGCGCACTCTTGGCCGGGCAGGGCCCAGTTCGAGACCTCGTAGTGGCGGTAGCCGGCAGCAGCGAGCAGGTCGCAGGTCAGCTCGAACATCGAGGCCTGCAGGTCGGGGTCGGGAGCGGGCACCTCGCCGGAGGCGACCTTCGCTCCCAGTGGCGTCCCCGGCTCGATCGTCAGCGCGTAGCAGGACAGGTGCTCGGGCCGGAGTGCCACCGCCTCCTGGAGCGTCCGCCGCCACGACTCGAGCGTCTCACCCTCCGCGCCGTATATGAAGTCGAGGTTGACGTCGTCGAACCCCGCATCCCGAGCGGCGCCATACGCGCGCCGGGCAGAGTCGGCGGAATGGATCCGCTCGAGCGAGCGAAGTACGGCCGGGTCGAAGGACTGCACGCCCATCGACACACGCCGGACACCGGCGGCACGGAGCGCGGCGAGCGACTCGACGTCGACCGTGTCGGGGTTCGCCTCTGAGGTGACCTCGGCGTCGGGCTCGACCCGGAAACGCTCACGGAGGTGCACGAGAAGCCGCTCGATCTCGGCTGGTGGCAACGTGGTCGGCGTGCCCCCGCCGAGGAATACCGATGCGAACGGAACGCCGGCCCACTCTTCCGAGATCGTGTCGGCCTCGCTCATCAACGCGTCCACGTACGGGGACTTCAGGTGCTCGAGCTCCGCGTGGGCGTTGAAGTCACAGTAGCCGCAGCGCGTGAGGCAGAACGGCACGTGCACGTAAAGCCCCGCATGAGCCGAGGTTCTCTCGAATGATCGCGATTTCCGCCATCCTCCGAGAGAACCTGGTCCCGTACTCACTTGCCGCCCTTGTCGTCGACGCGGAGCGCGGCAATGAACGCCTCGTGCGGGACGTCCACCTTTCCGACACGGCGCATCTTCGCCTTGCCGGCCTTCTGCTTCTCGAGCAGCTTCCGCTTCCTCGTGATGTCACCCCCGTAGCACTTCGCCAGCACGTCCTTCCGTTTCGCCTTAACGGTCTCGCGCGCGACGATCCGCGAGCCGATCGCGGCCTGGATGGCCACGTCGAACATCTGCCTGGGGATGAGCTCCTTGAGGCGCTCGACCATCTTGCGTCCGTAAACCGGCGCCTTCTCCTTGTGCACCACGGCGCTGAACGCGTCGACGGGCTCGCTGTGGAGCAGGACGTCCACCCTGACGAGGTCGGCCTCCTCGTAGCCGAAGTGCTCGTAGTCGAGCGACGCGTACCCCTTCGTCCTGGACTTCAGCTGGTCGAAGAAATCGAAGATGATCTCCGCGAGCGGCATCCTGTACTGCAGCTCGACTCGGGTCGGCGCCAGGTACTTCATCTCCTCCATCGAGCCGCGGCGTGCCTGACACAGCTCCATCACGGGTCCGAGGAACTCGCTCGGTGTAATCACGGTCGTCAGCACGACCGGTTCCTCGACACGGTCGTAGGTTCCGGCCTGCGGCATCTCGGAGGGGTTGTGGACGGTCTGCGCCTCGCTTCCACGCCAGACCATCAGCTCCACGTTCGGTGCGGTCGAGATTAGGTTGAGGTCGAACTCGCGCTCGAGCCTCTCGCGCACGATCTCCATG
>JBOGVX010000221.1:0-37946 GCA_050693165.1 Actinomycetota bacterium
CCGGACCAGGACTATCGACGTTCCGGCTCTCCCTGCCGCGGCAGCCGGCTGGGACCGGATCATCGTGATCTACCACAGCTGGCCCGAGGGGGATCCTTGGGACCGGACCTTCTCCGTCAAGGTCGACGACGTCGAGGTCCTGCGTGGCACGACGCCGCGCGCGGACTTCACGATCCGTCGCGACATCACCGAGTACGCCTCGCTCCTCCCGCCGGGCGAGCAGGTGACGATCTCGGCCGGGCTCGACAGCTGGGTCGGCGCGATGCATGCAAGCGTCAGCCTCGAGTTCACCGAGGACACACCGGTGATCCATCCGGCGGCGCAGACCGCTGTGCTGGGCGTTCGTGGAGCGCTGGGCGGTAACGGCTCGAGCCTGCAGCGTCAGGTGGTCTTTCCCGACGACGCGCCCGACAAGGCGACGATCGACGTCTACCTGAGCGGCCATGCCGCGGGTGGCGAGTTCTGGTGGATGCAGGGCGGTCCGCCCGACTTCAATGTCTTCGCTGACGGCACTCAGTTAGCCACGCTCACCGCGATGCCCTACATCTATGCGCTCGCCGGGATCGGCGACGGCAACGGACCGGTCAACCGAGCTCTCTATTGGACGGCGCAGCAGGTGACGGACCAGGCCGGTATCCACCACGGAAGCCCCGAGATCCCGCCGTATCGGGCGCAGCTCGACGCGGCCGACCTCGCGCTGCTCCGCGGGGCTCGAACCATCAAGGTGGTCGAGGTGGGACGGCAGGTCCTGGGGGCGGGCGAGTACTGGCCGATCAGCGTGCAGTTCCTCCTCGATGGAGTCCAGGACAACTGCCTCGAGGCCGAGAACCCAGGTCAGGCCGACGCCGACGGCGACGGGATCGGGGACGCATGCGACGGGCCTCGGATCACAGGCGCCTCCGCCACCCAGGACGGGGGAGCCCTAAACGAGGCGGACGTCATAACGGCGACCTACGAAGCAACGGTGAGCTGTGTCTCCACGGATGCTGCGGCGTTCACCTACACCGACAGGAGTGGAACGGTCACAGCGAACGGGATCGAGTGCGAGGGCGACGCCGCGCGTCTCTCCTTCCCGCACGGGTCGCTCTCCGCGTATGCCGACGACGGCGTGCTCAAGTATTCGGGCGGTTCCCTTACGGTCGGGGGTATCACGGCGGCTCCGAACGATCGCGAGGCCGTGAAGGTGACCCTGAGCGATGCACCGTTCGTCACCTGGGCGGCAGCCGCGGCGGACCCCGATCAGCCCGACGAGGTGACCGTCTACTACACGGAGCCCATCGAGTGCAGCGGCCAGTCGCCGGACCAGTTCTCTTACGAGACGAAGCAGAGCTCGACCGCTGCCTCGTTCGCGTTCTGCGACGGCGAGTCGTACCTCACGCTCGTCTTCCCGGACGGGACCGTGGATGCGGTCGAGGCGGATCCGATTATCGGCTACACGGCATCAGCCGCCGCGGCGCATCGCGTTCGAGATTCACAGGGGAACGCGGCCGTGAGCCCCGATCAGTTCCCGGTCGCCGTATCGATCCCCTGACCCGCGCCGGGCGGCAAGTCCTCGACGACGCCCTCCACGGTCTCGATGACGATCTCGATCAGGCCCTTATCGCCGCCGCTACTTCCCCCGGCCGAGCCGGTCTCCGCGTCGCCGCCCTCATCTCCGTTCGTGTTCTCGGCCACTTCGGCGCCCTCGGGCGCTTCCGAGCCGGGCGGCCCGGCCGGCGGTGTCTCGCCGACCGGCGCGGACGCAGCGGCCGATCCCTCCGGGATGGAGGTCGGCGCTCGGCGCTCGCGTGAGTCCATATCGATACGGGGAGGCGTGGCCGTCATCTGGAGAGGCGGCGGGGCAGGTTCCGCCGTCAGCGAGGGCTGAGCGAGGTGTGCCGGCACGGTGAGCCCGGCGAACGCGATGACGGCCGCCGCCGCCGCGGCTCCGGCTGCGGTGGTCGCCGTCTGGCCGGTGCGCTCGAGCAACCTCGATGCGCTACCCAGAAGCGGCAGCTGCGCGAGCCAGGCGATGAAGCCCACCCGCCACCAGAGCTTGCCGAGCGAGATGCTCATCATCGCTCGGACCACACCCGGGTCGAACTGCTTACCCGCGCACGCCGAAAGCTCCTTTCGGGCCGTCGCGGCGCTGAGTGGCTTCTTGTATGAGCGTGCGGCGGTCATCGTCTCGAACGCATCCGCGACCGCGACGATGCGGCCACCGATCGAGATCTCTTCACCCTTCAGCTCGTTCGGGTAACCACCGCCGTCGTATCGCTCGTGATGTTGCTCGATCGTCTTGACGTACGGTCCGAGCCAGGACGCGAGGGGCCCGATCAGAGACACGCCCATCTCCGGGTGCCGGCGGACGACTCTCCACTCGTCGTCGTCGAGCGGTCCTGCCTTGTTGAGGATCTCTGCCGGTACTTCGAGCTTACCGACGTCGTGAAGCAGCGCCGCCCATCGCAGGCGATCGCGGTCGGTAGGGGAGAGGTGCAGCTCCTCGCCCAGCATGTCTGTGAACACGCGGACTCGCTCGGAGTGACCACGGGTATGAAGGTCGTGGGTGCTGAGCGCCGTCACGAGGGCCAGGATTGTTTCGGCCGTCGGGTCCAGACCTCCTGCCTCGGCTGCGGTCTCTGACAGGCGCTTCCTGAGCTCGGCGATGTTTCCGCTGCGGCGCGCAACCTTGTAGCGCGACGGTGCCCGGTCGGGGAACGTCAGCGTCAGATCGAGGAGCATGGCCAGGGGAGTCAGCCGCCGTACCAGACGCTGAGCCACGAACAGCGTGACGTACGAGGCGATCAGGATCCCGGCCCACCAGCCCCACGTGGCCAGGGTTGCCTCCGGCGGCTCGAGCGACCGGGCGAGTGTCAGGCCCGTGGCCAGGGAAGCGACGCTCGGCGCCAGGAAGATGAACAGGCGCAGGAAGGCGCTCAGGAACGGGCGGGAGGACCAGCGGCCGTGAGGGCTTTGGGCGGTGGGCTTGGACTCCTGCATAGAGCTCCTCGGAGGCCGTTATGGCTTCCAAGAGTGTTATCGGCATCTCGGGCCCGGCGGATTGAGGTGGGATCGGCTCCGAGCGGCCCCAAAAAGGCGAAGGGCCTAGCCTCCCGGCGGCTTTTGGGCCTACGTGAGGTGGAGGCTCAAGGGGGTCCGCCCAGCCGGTAAGTCGGACTCGGCTAGTAGCCGGCCGCAGCAGCGGCGATCACGTCGGAGTCGCGGAGCTTGCCGAACGCCTCACGCTCGACCTGGCGCACGCGCTCGGCTGAGAGCCCCATGAGCTTGCCGGCCTCGCGAAGGGACAGCGGCTGGCCGTTGCCCAGGCCGTATCGAAGCTCGAGCACCTTCTTCTCCGAGTCGGAGAGCAGCGCCTCCATCGTCTGCTCGATCTCGTCGCGGATGATCTCGTCCTCGACCTCTTCGAGCGGCGCCTCGGCTCCGGCCTCCTCGATCAGCTCGAGTAGCTCGCCGTCTTCACCGACGGGCGTGTGGAGGGAGATCGGCTGGCGCCTGTCGATCTCGAGAAGCGCCTCGACCTCCTCCGCGGTGATGTCGAGCAGCTTGGCGAGCCGCTCCGAGGTCGCTTCCTCACCGGCCTGGGTCAGGTGGTACATGGTCGACTTCAGCTTCCTGACGCGCTCGCCCACGTGCACGGGCAGTCGGATGGTCTTGCTGCGATCCGCGATCGCGCGGGTGATGGCCTGGCGGATCCACCACGTCGCGTAGGTCGAGAACTTGAACCCTCGCCTCCAGTCGAACAGCTCGACGCCACGCATCAGGCCGATGTTGCCGTCCTGGATCAGGTCGAGGAGCGAGAGCCCCTGCCCCTGGTACTTCCTCGCCACCGAGACGACGAGCCGGAGGTTGGCGAGGATGAACCGCCTGCGGGCGCGATTGCCCTCCGTGACGGCCTCCCTGGCCTTGCGCTCGCTCTTGGGCGAGCGGTACCTGCCGAGCTGGAGCTTCTCCTCGGCCTCCTTGCCTCGCTCGATCGTCATCGCCAGCTCGACCTCCTCCTCCTTGGTGAGCAGCGGCTCTTGGGCCGCTGCCTCCAGGTAGAGGCGGACGGGGTCGGCCAGCGCTTCCGATTGACGCGCGGCAGGGCCTGATCTGGACATGGCAGTCATTTCAGTCGGTTAAATACCCGCAGGGCACCCCGTTATTCCCTTTATCGGCTCAAACGCCCCGGTAGCTCGAGGAAATACTCGGGGAAATATCTGCCGATCTGGTCCAGCGAGAACTCCGGCAGGATGGAGGTGGCGGGCTCTCGCTCCAGCAGGAACTCGAACGACGCCCGCACCACCTCCTCCGGCTCGATCTCGCCCAGGTCGAGCTCGTCGAGCATGCCTTCGGGAACCATCACCCTGTGGTGGGTGGAGGTTGCGCCGTCGGTGACCGAGACCCCGAAGGCGCCCTCCTCGAGAGGGGCTACGCTGATCAGGCTGATCTAGAGCTTCCCTTTCTCGCACCTGCCCCTGTCGGTGCCCTTGCCGCCGGCGCACTTGTCGCGCCCCGGGCCTCCACTCAGCCGGTCGTTGCCCCCGCCCCCGATGATCCTGTCGTTGCCGCCCCCGCCGCTGGCCCGGTCGTTGCCGCCGCCGGCGATGATGATGTCTCGCCCGCCGCCGCCCCGGATCACGTCCTTCTTACCGCGGCCGCAGAGGATCTCTGAAGCTCCCGTCCCGCGAAGGACATCGGAGCCTCCGGTGCCGACGATCTGAGGCTGAGGCGAGGCGCTACGGCCGGGGCACTTGCGCGTCGTTCCACCACTGTCTATGCCGGGTATCGGGCCGAGGAACTGGAGCACGTCCAGGCCGCGGCTCATGTCGCCCTGGTAGATGTAGCCGTCAGCGGGGTTGTAGTAGGCGCCCCACGCGCTGCTACTGTCGCCTATGTAATAGCCGACTCTCTTCGGCTTGGCGGGATCCGAGTAGTCGATGACTTGGGTTCC
This sequence comes from Actinomycetota bacterium, assembly GCA_050693165.1. Classification (GTDB taxonomy): domain Bacteria; phylum Actinomycetota; class UBA4738; order UBA4738; family CALAEC01; genus CAZKFH01. The sequence continues at coordinate 4,934 of JBOGVX010000221.1, forward strand.
CGCGTTGTAGGCACCCATGAACAGCAGGTTGCCCTCGGTCGAGAAGACGTGTGCCGAGCACACTCCCGCCGGCGTGCCGGTCGGTATGAACCATTCGCTGGTCTCCGCGCCGCTGAGCAGGTCCGGAGCCAGCTGGACGGCGACGAGGCCCCCCGCGGTTCCGCATCCGTTGTGCAGGTCCTCGTCGGAGATGACCATCAGGTTCTGCTTGCCTTCGATGAAGATCGCTTCGTGGTGGTACCGGATCGGATGGTGTCCGGCGCCCGTCTGGTGGAGCCACCGGTAACGGACGACCGGGTTGGTTGGGTCGGTCACGTCGATGACGAACACGCTGCCCGTGTTGCCCGCAGTGCTCGCGTACGCGCCGCCCTCCGCTAGCAGGATGATGTCGCGGTTCTGCGTGGTGCCGTCGGGCTGCACCACCGGGTGGTTGGGGTAGAGCGTCATGTCGTGCGTGTGCGTGAATGTGGCCCCCACCGGCAGATTCCCCCGGAAAGGCGAGTTCTGCCACAGGGTCGTCGGATCGCACAGCACCGCCGGGTCGTTCCGGCACGAGTCCGGCGGCCACAGCCGAGCGGGGTCGTTGAGCGGGCTGAGGTTGTTCGGGTCCGGCGGGTTGTCCAGCAGGGGCTGGAGGTCATAGATCCGCAGCCCGTTGTCGCCGCTGCCGCCGGAGGCGAGCCACAGCCGCTTGGCGTCGTAGATGTCACCGTTGTGCGCCTCACCGTCGGCCGGGCCGATGAACCGGTGCAGCAGCAGTGGGCTCGCCGGATCGGTGACGTCGAAGAACTCGGTCTGTTGGGTGTTCACGGTCACGATGGGGTTCGGCACGTTCACGCGGTTCGTCCCGTTGAGGATCATGATGTGCCTGCCGCCGAAGATGGCCGCGTCCGGCACGGCATCCGCCCTTGGCGTCCCGGGCTCGTACTCGCCGATCAGCTTCGGAGCCTTCGGGTCCGCGATATCGAAGATCCGGAATCCCGTCCCGTAGGTGCCCATGTACAGGCGGTTGCCCTCGAACACGATGTGTCCGCCACTGGAGCCCCCCACCCCTCCCACACGGTTGATGTTCTCCTTCACGACATCGGCGCTCGCGGGCAGGACGGGCAGGGTTCCGACGACCATGCACGCCAGCGCGAGGGCGATTCTTAGCGAGAGCTTCACGGCGTACCTCCCACGGGCCGGGGCCGGCCCACTCGGCCGGCCTTGCAGACTTACTTTGTACCCCACTCGGTTCTCTTCCACGTCGGGTGACCGAAGTGCCCCGCTCGTCCGCTTTCGGTGGGCAGGAGATGATGCCCCTCGCGGCGAATCTCTAATGGACCCCGACGCCCGGCCCACTGATGACCCGACCCGCAGACTCGATGATCCGCACTCGCATACGCCTGCTCGGTTTTGGCCTGGTCCTTTTCGCCATGCTGTCGGCGCCCCTGAAGGCGATCGGCCAGCCCGATGCGCCCAGGCCGAAGGGCGGAGTGTGGCTCGCGGGCGACCTTCACATCCACACGTGCTTCAGTCACGACGCTTACTGCGGGCCCGAGGACGACAACACCGGACCGGAAGAGTTCTACACGCTCAGCAGCACTGTCGAGGAGCAGTTCTGTACGGCCTCGTCGCGCGAGCTCGACTTCCTGGCGATCACCGACCACAACGACGTTCGATCTGTGACTGATCCCGGCTTTGGAGCTTGCGGAGTGCTTCCGATCGCTGGCTATGAGAACTCCCTACAGGGCCACGCCCAGATGCTCGGGGCCCGAGTGATCTACGACAAGGGTGACGGGTCAGCGCACGACGTGGACAAGATGGCGAAAGAGTTCCGTAAGGACGGCGGCGTGTTCCAGGCCAACCACCCGGCAGACGGCTCCGTGAACTGGCCGGATGACCCGGACTGGGGCTATGCCTACGACGTCGGTGTGGACACCGTCGAGGTATGGAACATCTCGACGATGTGGCAGCCGCCACTCCCATCCGGGTCCTCGAACGACGATGCGATCCGTTACTGGGAGGGTTGGCTGGACCGCGGATACCACGTGGGTGCGGCCGGGGGAAGCGACAATCACTGGAAGTCGACTTCGATGGCCCAGGGGCCGGGCCAGCCAACGACTTGGGTTTACGCAGCCAACCGCTCCGAGGAGGCCATCCTTGAGGGGATCCGCTCCGGACGCACCACGATCTCCTCACAACCGCCGGGGTATGGGGGAGCGCGGATATTCCTCGAGGCTGACGCGGATGGCGATGGCACCGTCGAAGCGATCGTCGGCGACACGATCCCTGCTGGCGCCGCGATGCGCGCCCGTGTCGAGAACGCCCCGGGAGCCGAGTTGCACGTGCTCACGACCGCGGGAGAAGCTTTCGCGCCGGTCACGGTCGTGGGTCCGGCTTTCGAGCGGCGCTTCACCGCGCCGGCCGGCGCCACATGGGTACGCGCCGAGGTCGATCACAACGATCTAGTGGCCGAGCGCAAGGCGGCCTGTGATGAGCAGCTCGGCGACCAGACCACCTACTGCCGGAGCCGCTTGCTTCGACTGGCAATGTCTTCGGCGATCTACCTCCAGAACGACGTGCAGCACGGCGAGGTCTACGTCCGCTTCGAGCCCGGACGCGTCGCGATCGGGAACAGCTTGGTCGAGCGCGAGTGGGAGACCGGTCAGCTGAGGACCAAGACGGTCATTGACAAGCGAACGGGATTGGCCGGTGCGTTGGACACGGACTTCGAGTTCGTCCTGAACGGAGCGCTCTGGGCGAGCTCCGCCTACCACGTGGCCTCCTCGACGACGACTGTCGTCCCGGACGGTGGTCTGGCACTGCGCATGGAACTTGCCCCGAACGAGCCGTGGGCTGCGGTCCTGCCCGGGGGGATCACCCGCACCGCGATCGTGTATCCGGGCATAGCCGGCTTCGAGATGCGCACCACGCTGCGGCTGTCCGGCGAGCTGCGCAGCTACACGCTCGACCACCTCCTGATCCGCGGGGCGCCCCAGATCCACGCCTTCCGTGCCGGCTACGACTGGCGCGGCAGCGACACTCCCGACTGGGAGCCCACGGCCTCACCGCTGGGCGGCCATCACACGGGCGATCATCGAGTCACGACCGAGGCCGGACAGGACCAGCCGCTGTCCGGTGAAGGGGAGTGGATGTCGATCCGCTCGCCCGCCGGCGCTCGCGCCTTCATGGTGACCGAGCGCGTCGACTACGCATCCACCCGGATGCACTACTCAGGGACCCGTGGTCAGGCGGCCGTGAAGCTGGATCGTGACGTCATCTACGCCGGTCCGTTCGAGTCCGACGTGCACGCGGGCAGCCCCGAGCAGGCCCCGATGACCCGGACCCGGATCCTGACACTCGACAGGCCGCTGGACCTGGAGCCGGTCTTCACTGGCTTCGGGATCGATGCGGACGACGAGGCGTGGCAGCACTTCAAGTACCTGCAGACCCGGTCCTCCGACTGGAAGCCGGCGGTCGTCTTCAACTCGAACGGGGTCGACTCCAACCGGATATCCACCGGCGCGAAGGACGACATGGACCTCGCCGAGGTGCAGCGCCAGGCCGAGGTGGCAAAGCGGATGGGCGTCGAGACCTTCATCCTGGACGACGGCTGGCAGGCGATCAGCGGGGACTGGTGCCCGGACTCACCCGGGTGCCCCGAGCCCCGCGGAACCGCCCCGAGGTTCCCCGACTCCGAGTTCGCGGCCGTTCGCGAGGCCATCCACCCGATGGATCTCGGGCTCTGGATGACCCCGATGATGTTCCACCCGGCGTCGCAGGCACACAAGGACAACCCGACCTGGATGTGCGACCCGATAGGAAAGGGATTGTTCGGCTACAACTCGGCGGATGCGGACTCGAGCTCCAACGAGGCCGGCATCGTTCCTTGGAACCCCGAGGCCATGGGGCCGGACGGAAAGCTGATCGACTACATCGAGGGCCGGATCCGCCGCGCCATCACAGAGTGGGAGGTTCGGTATTTCAAGTTCGACTTCATGGTCTGGCTCGACTGCGCCGGCGCCAACCCGGTGACCATGTACGAATACCGGGAGTCTTTCATACGCATGCTCGACCGCCTCATCAGCGACTACCCGGAGGTCACCTTCCAGATCGACGAGACCAACGACTACCGGCTGTTCCCGTTCGAGTCCGTGTACCGAGGCCCCTCGTGGTACGCGAACGGCAGCCCCAAGGCCAGTGAGGCGCTCCACAACCTGTGGGTGCTCGCCCCCCATGTGCCGGGCTACACGATCGGCCAGACCATGCTGGGCCAGCGCGACTCACTCTCCACCGACTACTTGATGGCGGTGGCGCTCGCCTCGCACGTGACTTTCTTCACGGACCTCACACGGCTAACCGACCAGCAGGTCGAGGCGGTGGCTCGTTGGACGGACATCTACAAAGAGCACCGCGAGCGGTTCGCCACCTTCTCCTACCCTCTGCTGGAGGACCCGCTGCCCGGGAACAATTGGACCGGCCTGCAACCCTGGAACCCAGACACCGGTGAGGGCGCGCTCCTCGTCTTCCGCCAGGACTCGGCGGATGAGACGCGCGTCGTTCCGCTGCGCGGGATCCGCGGAGACGGCTCCTTCACCCTGCGGGATGCCGAGACCGGCGATACCTTCGGGGTCTTCTCGGCCTCCGAGCTCCGCCAGGGCATCTCGATATCGCTGCCGTCGAGGTTCAGCGCGAAGGTCCTCCTGATAGACCCGGCCTAGGCAATCAGTGGCGGCCGTGCGCCCGCGGCTAGAATCCGCGATGCCCGGCCGCTATCAGCGGCCTCGATCGAGGGAGGGAGCCCGTGTCCATCAAACGCGTGGCGGCCGTCGCCGCCGCTCTGCTCGTGACCATCACCGTGGTGTCCGGCCTGGCCGATGCCGCTCCCAGCCAGAGCAGTAAGGAGGTCCTGGTAATAAACGACGCGAATCTGCCGGTCCCCACCGCGGCACAGGGAACCACCCAGGTGGCCGGCAGCGTTGTTGTTGCCAATGATGCCGGGGCGCCGGTGCCCGTTGACGTACAGGAGGAAGCGACCGAGCTGACGGTCATGTCGGGCCAGATCGATCTCGGCGCCAACGAGGTCATGGGAGATGACCTGGTCGACATCCCCGCCGACAAGCGGTTCATCGTGGAGTACGTGACTTTCGCCGGGTTCGACTGGGACCTGAGCGTCGAGGAGGACGTTCAGCAGGTGCGGCTCACGAACCAGGGTCCGCCGGGGTCCCCGTTCGTATCGGTGCCGATGGAGCGCAACGCCGCGGGTCGGTTCGCCGCGAGCGAGCCGGTCATGTGGGCCGTGGACGGTCCGTTCGTGGTGAGGGTCGACCTCGACCAGCCGGCCAGCGGAACGGGGGAGTTCGCGTGGTCACTCCCATGGACCCTGTCGGGTCACATCGTCGACGCTTCCGCGTAGGAATCGATTTCGGGTTCGGCGCGTCTGATCCTCAGGCTGGGATCAGGCGCGGCGTCCCGCGCTCGATCTTCCACGCTGCACCGAGCGTTTCCTTCTCGGTCGGTTTCAGCACGGTTTCCATGAACCACCACTCGCCGAGCACGCGCTCGGGCGTGACGTCGACCAGCACGTAGCCGTGACTGTCGAACTCGGTCCACTTGATGTGCGGCACCTCGCGTACCAGGGCTTCCTCGAACGGGATCGAGTTCGTGCGTGGCTCCCATCCCATCTTGTCGTCGACGTTCTGTGACGTGAGGCTCGTGGTCACGAACTCGCAGGCGACGGGGTCTCGTCCGTTCACGGGATCGAGCAGCAGCTCGAGCGCCAGTCCGATGTGCACGTCCCCGGACAGGACGACCGCGTCTCGATCGCCGTCCGGTCCTCGTAGACGCTTCAGGATCGCGTCACGTTCTTCCGGGTAGCCGTCCCATTGGTCCGGGTCGGGGCCGCGGCCGTTCGGCTCGATCATCTTGAGCTTCAGCAGAGCGGGGATCGTCTCGCTCGGGATGCGCGGGTCCCAGATGTGTCCCATGACCGAGCTGTTGCCCAGCAGGCGCCAGGCAGCGGTCGAGGAGTCGAGCTGGCCCAGCAGCCACTCGCGCTGCTCCCGCCCGAGCTGCGAGCGCCCCGGCTCGCGCATCGCGTCGCCCTGGGCGGGCTCGTCGCGCATCGTCCGGGTGTCGATGAGGAACAGGTCGGCGAGGTCGCCTATCCGCACGGTCCGCCAGACCCGCGATGGATCCGAGCGATCGGGCTTTCGTGCCGCGGTCCATTCCCAACGGGCGCGGAACGCCGCGGCGACGCGGTCGGCCCACGGCCCGTCCCGATCCTCCCGGTGCTCGACCGACCCGCCGCTCCACGCGCCGTCGGCGAACTCGTGACAGTCGACCGTGCCGATGATCGGATGGGCGAGGTGCAGCGCCTGTATGTCGGGGTCGAGCCGGTAGTGGGCGTAGCGCCGCCTGTAGTCCTCCAGCGTCACGCACTCGTGCAGCGGATCGACGACTCGTCCGATGTCCGCGGGCGGCGACTGGCTGGCGGGCGGGTTCTGCGCCGCCTCGTAGATGTAGTCGCCGAGGTGAAGCACGAAGTCGATGTCCTTCTCCGAGATGCGGCGATACGCGTTGAAGTAGCCGGCGTTGTACTTGGCGCAGGACACCATCGCCAGGCGCAGCCTCTCGGCTCCCGGGCCGGGGAGCGTTCGCGTGCGGGCGACGGGCGAGGTCTCGCCGAGCGCCTCGAAAGCGTAGTGGTACTCGGTTGCCGGCTCCAGACCGTCCACGTCAACGTTCACGGTCCGGTCGGCGTCGGGGTCTGAAGCTGCGGTCCCCTCCGCAACCACTTCGCTCAGGTGGCGATCCCTCGCAACCTTCCATCGAGTCTCGACGGCATCGGCGGAGTCGGTGGTCACGCGGGTCCACAGGACCACTCGATCATCGAGGGGGTCGCCGCTCGCCACCCCATGATGGAACACGCCCACGGACGGAGCGTACCTGGCGTCCGGCCTCCCCGGATGGGAGGCTGGTCCGGGATGCCCGAGGTCATCGGCCGCGAGGAGCTCCGGAAGCTCGTCGACGCCGGTGCCCAGCTCGTCGAGGTCCTTCCTAGAGAAGAGTACGAGGAGGAGCATCTCCCCGGCGCCATCAACATCCCGCTGCGGAGGATCGACTCCGAGGCCCGGCAGCGGCTCGATCCCGGGCGTCCGGTGATCGTCTATTGCTGGGACGATCCCTGAGACATGAGCCCCAGGGCCGCGTGGCGGCTCGAATCGCTCGGCTTCACCGAGGTCTACGACTACGGGCCCGGCAAGCAGAACTGGCTCGCCGCCGGGCTCGAGGTCGAGGGTGAGCGAGCCGACCTGGTTCGAGCGGGACACGTCGCCCGCGCCGACGCGCCCACCTGCCTGCTGGACGATCGAGTGGGTGACGTTCGCGCCGGCCTCGAGGGAACGGGCTTCGACACGTGCATCGTGGTTAACGAGGAGCGCGTGGTGTTCGGCGTCCTTCGTCCCAAGCAGCTCGAGGGTGATGACGACCGAACCGCCGAGAAGGCCATGGCGCCTGGGCCGAGCACGTTCCGGCCGCACGTCTCAGCAGCGGACCTCGGTGAGTACATGATCCGGCACGACCTCGCGAACGCGCCGATAACGACGGGCGAGGGTGTGCTCGTGGGTTTGCTGTTACGGGAGGATGCCTCCAGGGTCGCGCTGGAGAAGCACCAGGAGCACGAGCATGGAGAGTGAGGGCGCGCTCCTCTGCAAGGGGTGCGACAGGGGTATCGACGAGTGCGCATTCTGCGACACGGAGGACTGCGGAGACGCGATCTGCTACCGCTGCCTGATCGTTGAGCTCGGGGAAAGCACGCTGCAGCCTCACGAGCACGGAGGCTGAGTTAGCCCCGATCCGTCGTAGCATCGGGTGACCGACCTGAAGGAGGAGTGGGGATGAGCAGGAGGATCCTGGTAGCAGGGCTTGCGCTGTCTCTCACCACCGTGCTCGGCGCGGCGACGCCCGCCTCCAGCGGCGAGTTCACCACCAAGGCGAAGATCGTCGACTTCTCGTTCCAGCCCAAGCGGATCGAGATCGGGCAGGGCACCAGCGTCAAGTGGGTGAACAAGGGAAGCGAGAACCACACGGTCACCTCCAACAAGGGGCTGTTCGACTCGGGCAACCTCGCGCCCGGCGACACGTTCCGAAAGAAGTTCAAGCAGACCGGGGTCTTCAAGTTCCACTGTGAGGTTCACCCGGACATGCGCGGCAGGGTGATATCCGGGGACGTCTAGGCAGGAGCTTCGGTGTCGGGCGGGCCAAACACGGTCCGCCCGAAGCACCGGGCCGGCTCAAGAACGGAAACCGGGATGGCCGATAAGATGAATGAAGTGACTTCCCACACGACACGATCCATCCGATGGGTCATCCTGGCCACGTTCATCGGCGTGGTCGGCTCGATATACATCGCACTTCCTGCGTACGCGCCGGAGGTCGGCAAGCCACCCGCCCCCGGGTATCCCAACTGCACCAAGGTGGGCGATGACGGCCCCAACACGATCCGGGGCACCAAGAAGCGGGACGTGATCTGCGCCGATGAGGGCAACGACAAGGTCTACGGCCTGGGAGGCAACGACTGGCTCTTCGGCGGGCCCGGCAAGGACAAGCTCTACGGCGGTCCGGGTGACGACAAGCTCCGCGGCTGGGAGCTGAAGGACGAGCTGTACGGCGAGGAGGGCGACGACTGGCTCAACGGCGAGCTGGGCAACGACCTCATCGTCGGAGGTCCGGGCAAGGACGAGTTCATCGGGTCCTCGGGCGACGACTGCTTCTACGCGATCGACGGCGAGGGCACGGACATCCTCAAGGGGATGATCGGTTTGGACTCCTACCAGGCCGACGACGGTGACGAGATCACGGGATCCACCGAGAGGGAGGCCGCCTGCTGGAAGAATGCGCCTCCGCTACCGACGCCGACCCCTTCACCCAGCCCGAGCCCGACGACCTAGTCGTCGTTCCCCAGCGCGTAAGCGACGGCCTTGTCCGTGTCCATCTGAAGGCCTTCCTCCCACGCGCGCTCGGCCGTGTGTTGATCGAGGCTCTTCCTTGACTCGAGCAGGGTCTCCTCGGCCTTCATGAGTTCTGCTGGGGCGCCGCCACCTATCTGATCCTTCAGCGCCTCGGCCGCGCCGGCAAGCTTGAGGGCCCGCTCGTGTCGACCGTCCATGGTCTCGACCATGGCCATCTCTTCGAGGACCATCGAGATGCCCGTCGGGTTGCCCACCTCGACGAAGATGTCGAGCGCCTTGCGGTGCGCGTCGCAGGCGCCGTCGCGGTCGCCGAGGATCCGGTAGACGGAGCCGAGCCCTGAGAGCGCGTCGGCCACCGCGAACCTGTTGCCCAGGTCACGGAAGATCGCGAAGGCTTCCTCGACCATCGGCAGCGCTTCCTGGGGCCGTCCTTCTCGGAGCGCGCGGTTGCCGAGCAGGAAGAGGCAGTCGGCCTGGAGCTGCCGGTCCCCGATAGAGCGGGCGATCTCCAGCGCGCGGCCGATCTTCGCGTAGGCCTCCTCATCCCGCCCCGCGATCCGGTCGGTGAACGCGTAATTGAAAATGCCCTCCGCGATCATGCGTGGGTCGTCCATCTCTTCCGCGATCTCGAGCGCCTCCTTGTAGAAGCGCTCCGTCGCGGGGTTGTCGTTCTGCCAGTAAGTCAGCCCGCCGGCTGCGGTGAGGGCCTTGAACCTGGCCTCGGTCCGAGCCTGGCCCTCGGGGACCTCGAGGAGGTGCTCGAGCTTCCTTCGGCCCTCGGCCAGGTGGCCTCGCTGGTGCCAGAAGCGCCAGATGGCGCCCGCAGCGGCCTGGCCGGCCTCCACCTCGCCTGCTCGGATCGTCCATTTGAGGGCCGAGCGGATGTTGCCGTGCTCGTGATCCATCCGGTCGAGCCACGACTTCTGGTCGTCCCCGACCAGGTGCGGCTCCGCCTCGCGGGACAGGGCGAGGAAGTGCTTCGCGTGCTTGGCGCGCACGTCCTCGACGTCCGGCTCTTCCTCGAGCCGCTCGGCCGCGAACTCGCGGATCGTCTCGAGCATCTGGAACCGCATCTCGCCGTCGTGCGTCTCTGTCCGTCGCACCAGGCTGTCGTTGATCAACGCGCCGATCATGTCGAGCGCGTCTCCGCTCAGGCCGCCACCGCACACGGCCTCGATCGCTTCGAGCGTCGCTCCGCCGGAGAACACGGAAAGCCTCGAGAAGAGCTTTCGCTCGGCGTCCTCGAGGAGCTGGTAGCTCCAGTCGATCGCCCCGCGCAGCGTGCGTTGGCGCTCGGGCAGGCTTCGCGGTCCCGAGGTAAGGAGCGCCAGACGCGCGTCGAGCCGCGGAAGCATCGCCTGGGGTGTGAGGACGTTCACGCGGACGGCCGCAAGCTCGATCGCCAGAGGCAGGCCGTCGAGCCTCGAGCAGATCTCGGCGATAGCGCTCGCGTTCTCGGCCGTGACTACGAAGTCCGGTCGCACGGCGCGGGCTCTCTCGACGAACAGCGCCACGGCCTCGGAGTGCGACAGAGCATCGAGGTCCGTGACGCGCTCGGGCTCGGGAAGCCTCAGTGGCGGGACCGGGTACTCGCGCTCGCCGTAGATCGACAGCACGGAGCGGCTCGTAGCGATCACTTTGAGCCCGGCCGCGTGGGAGAGCAGATGCTCGATCCCCATCGCGGAGTCGAGCACCTGCTCGAAGTTGTCGAGGATGAGCAGCAGCCTGCGATCGCGCAGGTGCTGCTCCAGGCAGTCGAACACCGAGGCGCCGGGGTCTCGCGAGAGGTCCAGTACGACGGCTATCTCGGTGAGCACCACCGAGGGATCGGTGATCGCCGAGAGGTCTACGAACCAGACGCCGTCGGGAAAAGCGGGCAGCTGCCTGTGTGCTATCTCCAGCCCCAGCCGCGTCTTGCCCGTGCCGCCCGGCCCGGTGAGCGTCAGCAGCCGAGTGCTCTCGAGGAGCTCCTCCACCTCGCGGATCGCGTCCTCGCGCCCGATGAAGGTGCTCATCTGCGCCGGCAGGTTGTTCGGACGCGCATCGAGCGAGCGCAGGACGGGGAACTCGGCCTGGAGCCCGGGGATCGTCAGCTGGAAGAGGTGCTCGGGATGCGGAAGGTCCTTGAGCCGATGACTGCCGAGGTCCTCGAGCTCAACCCCTTCGGGAAGGCTGTGCTGGACGAGCGTCTGGGTCGCCTCCGACAGCAGGACCTGGCCCCCGTGGCCGGCATCTCCGATCCGGGATGCGCGATGGACGTCGAGGCCCACGTACGTGTCCCCGGCCCGGCTGCCCTCTCCGGTGTGCAGGCCCATCCGGACTCGAAACTTGGCTCCCTCCGGCCAGGGGTGGCTCGCGAGCTCGCGCTGGATCTCGATGACCGCCCGGATCGCGGCTGCCGGAGAGGCGAAGACGGCGAAGAAGGAGTCGCCCTCCGTTCCCAGCTCGACCCCGCCCTCCCGCTGCAGGACCTTCCGGACTATGTCGCCGTGCTGCCCCAGGGCCTCGGCGTACCGCTCACCGAGCTTCCTCAGGAGCAACGTGGAACCCTCGATGTCCGTGAACAGGAACGTCACGGTCCCGGTGGGCAGGTGCGTGGTCATAGACATGGTCAGGATATGCAACGCCGAAGGGCCCGATATCCCTCCCGCCAGGGGAGCGTCTGGCTAGATGCGCAGGCGTTCGACTCGGATGGCGGGGTCGTGCTCGGCGATCACGAGCAGGCGGTCGCCGGCTTGAAGGACCCGGTCGGTCTTCGTCGCACCGGGAGGTCCTAGCGGTTGGTTCCTCCCGCCATGGCCGGCGCCGGCCCCGCAACCGTCACGATCTCGTCGACCCACCCCTCGGCGCCCCTGCTCCCGGCGAAGGTTGGCTCGTCCGGTATCGAGACGAAGGTGTCGGTGCCCCCCACGTCAAGGAAGGAGGCCATACCCAGCAGCTCCGCCGCTCCCTGAACCGTCGCCAGGATCGGCGAACCGTCGGCGTGGGTCGGGGGTGTCGCGGTGCCGAGACTGGAATTGATCGCACGGTAGACGTCGTCGCCGCCGAGGTCCCTCAGCTCACCGTACCCGTCGGCATCCCCGGCTCCCTGCGCGAGCGACTTGGCGACGCTCCCGTGAGCTTCTGCCTGGGATCGCGCGTCGAGCGCCGGGAGCGCCGCGGAGGCCTTGGCGATGGCCTCGTTGGTAACTATCGACTCGTAGACGTCGTTTCCGCCGAGGTCGTGTAGGAAGCCCGCGCCGCCCTGATGCCCGAGGGCCTGGCCGTTGGTGACCGCGGCGCCCCCGAACGCCCGGGCCAAAGGGTCTCCCTGGATGGGGGCCACCGAGCGGTTGTCTCGTACCTCCAGGTCCGTCCGTGTGGTGACCCGGCTGGAGTAGCGGTCGTTGCCCGACGCGTCGCGGATCGCGCCGACGGATCCGGCTCCTGAGCCCCTGGCGATCGTGAATGCCGCCGACTGAGCCCCGTGGAGCTTCTCCTCGGCTCGCCCGCAGTTGCAGGCGTCCTCCGCGGTGACCACGCGCCGGCTCGTCGATGTCACGTCCACCAGGTAGGCGTCGTTCCCCTGGGGATCCGTGATCGCGCCCAGGCCCGCAGTCTGAGCCATGCCGTGTCCCAGCCATTGCGCCCCGATGCCGATCGTGAAGAGGTTCCCACCGATCGGCTCGAGCCAGTCGATCGGCGTAGTCGTCTCCACGGTAGCCTGCCAGGTGTTCGCGCCGTCCCCGCCATGGGCGAAGCCAGCGCCACCGTTCACCCCGAACCCGACGCCCCATGCCCGGGCGATCGTGTCGGCGAACGGGCCGGCCTCATCGGGCGCCACCGGCCCCGAGATGATCTCCATCGTGGCCGTGTCGGTGCCCCCGTCCAGGGCCACGATGGCCGCGGCGCCGAGGTTCCCGTAGCCGAGGCCTTCCGCGGAGACCTTCCCCGCGTGAAGGATGTTATCGGCCGCGCACGAGGTGACGCAGCGAACGGGTCTCGGGTTCGACCGCAGGAGCAGAGTATCGTCGCCGCCCCGGTCGAGGAGGAGGCCGGCACCCCCCAGAGACCCGTGGCCCTGGGCGTGCACCGAGGTGAATGTGCTGCTGTCCGTGGCCGCGTCGGTCTCGTTGATGGCCGAGTACCGGTCGCTCCCGGCGAGGTCGGCCAGCATGCCCACTCCGGCGATGCCCGCCCCCTGCACCGAGATGGAGGATCTCGCAGCCGTGGCCTCGTACCGATCGTCGCCTGCGACATCCACTAGGAACCCGATCCCTCCCAGGTTCCCGGCGCCCTGGACCACCCGTGCTCCGGTGGACGCAGGGACGGAGGACTCGTACTTGTCGTTCCCGGCGAGGTCCATCACGACCGACACGGGCAGGCCGTTCCCGGTCGGGTCCCCGGCACCCGCGGAATTCGTGTACACGTCGTTGCCGCCTCGGTCGATGAGCAGCGCGTAGTCCTCCGTGTGGACGTTGGGTCCCTCTCCTGCCACGCACAACAGCGGCGGTTGGTCCTGCACGTCGCAGCTCGCGCTCCCCGAGGCCGCACCGAGGTCGTGGGAGCGGTTGCCGAGCGCGAGCTCGATGGCCCGGGCCAGATCGGTCGCCGCCCCGTACAGCATGGGCCGGTCCACCGCCACGTCGAGGTGGGCCAGCAGCTGCCTCGAGCCGGCGATGTCGGTGGGAGCCAGCAGCCGGGACCGGCGGTCGAGGGTGGCCAGCTCGGTAGGGGTGGCGCGCACCGCCTCGGTCGCGAGATCACCGGCTCGCAGGACGGCTCCCAACAGGGTGGCTTCGGTATCGCCAACGCCCTCGACCACGGCGTCCGCGGTCGGATCCGGAACGACGCGAACCAGGGAGGCGGCCGCGCGCACGGCATCGCTCATGCTGCCGGTCTCGAGCAGGGCCTCGGCGGCCTCGATCCGGCCGAACGCATCGGTGCGCATGGCGTCCCAACGAGAGGTCACCTCCGCCCCGGCGTTCTCGGCGAGGGCTGTGGCTCCGAGCATCATGGCCATCGCGCACACGAGCATGGGTCGGGTCATCGTCTGGCTCCTTTGCCTAGGCCTCATACGTTCGCTCCCACGCCGACACCCTGGTCGCAGTCCCTCCACACCCCGGTCCCGCGGGTGCCCATACAGGCGGCATCCTCGGGAGCGGTCGAGAACGTGTCGGTGAGCCCGTTGTCGGCGTCGCGTAGGATCCCGACCCCGAGCTCGGTTGAGCCCTGCGCGGAGGTGGTTGAGGGAGCCGTCGTCGATTCTTCGACACCGTTGGTCGTCTCATTCGACACGGACGAGCTCGTCGACGCGTAGATGTCCGCCCCCTGTGCATCGAAGAGCTCCCCGTACCCCTCAACCGACGCTCCCTGCACCCGGGCGACGGAGGGCTCGGGGGCCGCGCCCGCGACGGCGTCGGAGGGAGCGATGTCTGAGGAGGCGACCGCGGTGGCGGCGCTTGTGGCGACGGCCGTGTACTGGTCTGTCCCCCCCGAGTCGAGGAGGAAGCCTGCCGCGCCGTTTATGCCGAAGCCCTCGGCGTGGATCCGGGCGACGCCCGCATGGGAGGCTGCCTTTGCCCCTCGCGGATCGGTCGTGTCTTGAGGCGGGACGGGAGTCGTTCGAAGATCCCGGGCCCGGGCCTCGGATAGCGCTGACGCGGCGGCGATGTACGAGTCGTTACCGCCCGCATCCTGGAGGACCCCCACGCCTCCGAGGCCGCCCGCTCCGAGCGCCGCGTCGATGAATGCGAGCCCGCTGTCGGCGGTCGCCGCCGTGCCCGAGCAGGCGCATGAGTCGTCGACCGAGTGATGGGTGGCGGCGTTACTAATCGCCTCGACGCGGTAGACGTCGTTCCCGTTGCTGTCGTGTAAGGCGCCGTACCCACCGATGGTCCCTCGCCCAAAGCCTCCGGCGATAGCGCTCCCCGTCACGGGCGCCTCCGCCACGGCTCTCAGAGTTCGCGTGCTGGTGCCGCCCCCGGTCACGGACAGGCCCACCCCGACGCCCCCCGTTCCGAACCCGAACACGTTCACCACAGGAGGGATGAAGGACCTCGTCTCATCGGGTTCCACGCGCGCGCTCACTGCCTCGACCGTCATCGTCTCTGCGTGTTGTGGGTGCGCGAATAGGCCCACGCCACCGAAGGTGCCCACGCCGAACCCATGTGCCAGCACCCCGTCACCGGGATGGAGGATGCCCTCGGGGTCCAACGTCGCCGAGGGCCGAGCCTCGATCCTGCGGGCGTCGTTGCCGTTCATGCCGATGGAGACGGCCAGGCCCCCGAAGGAGGACACTCCCTGCCCTGCCGCGTAGAAGTCGGTCGGCAGCGGCGCGCCGCCGTTGTCCGCGTACGGTCCCAGGTTAGAGATCGTCATCGTGTCGTTCCCGTCCATCTCGGCGAAGATGCCCACGCCTGCCATCGAGAATCCCTGGGCCCAGGCGCCGGCACCGCTTTCGTTGGATGTGGCGCTGAAGGAGTCGTTGCCCGCACCGTCATCTACCAGCACCCCGATACCGCCGACCAGCCCTGCCCCCTGGGCCACCCGAGCACCCGAAGGAGTTGGAAGTGTGGCCGCGTAGGTGTCGGCGCCGCCGGTATCGATGGTCACCGAGACGGGGATGTTCGTTACCTGAGGGTCGGCCCCGCCGGCTGAGTTGGCGTACGTGTCGTTGCCGCCCAGGTCGATGAGCAGCGCGTAATCGGCCGTGTACTCGTTCGCCCCGGTGTTCCCGATGCACAGGACCGGCGGCTGGTTCGCCACGTTGCATCCGGCCGCGGCGGACGGCAGCTCGGGGACACGGGCGCGCAGGGCGGGGAGGGCGCGGTCGACGGCACGGGCGACGACCAGGGCGGCCGCGTAGAGGGATGACCGATCGACGGTCTCCGACCAGCGCCGGTTCCACCTGTCCGCGGCCGCAGCCTCGTCGGCCAGGCCGTGGGACCGGGCCAGGGCCGAGATTAGCGAGCCGGCGCCTCGCTCGATCACCGCCGGTTCAGCGCGAAGAGAATCCTCCGCCATGCGGCCGGCCAGGCCGATTGAAGCGACCAGGTCACGGACCGGCGCCGCGATCTGAGCCGGAACGCCGGTAACCGTCGTCGGGGGTGCGGCCGGTGCGATCGTGCCCACGCCTGAGAGCTCGGCCGCCGCCATGACCGCGTCGGCCAGGCTCCCGCTCGAGAGCCTTTCCCGGGCCTCCTCGAGGCGCGCCAGGGAAGCGCGATCGTGATCCCAGATCGGGGCGTCGGCGAGCGCGGGAGCGGCCCCGAGCATGAGTGCCGCCGCGAGCGGTCCGATGAGCGTGTTCTGCGGGCGCAGGTGGCTCCCTCCTTCAGGAGGAGTGTTCGCCCCGGATGTCCCCCGCACCTACCCCGAAAGGTGGCGAGTCGGCGCAGTTGGCGCTTACGCGTCACCTCCGCCGATCCAGCCTCGCTGGCCCGCCAGCACGCCGGCCTGGAAGCGGGTCCCGGCTCCCAGCTGGTGAAGGAGCTCGCTGATGCGCCTGTCCAGGGTTCGCTCGGAGACCCCGAGCTCCCTGGCGATGGTCTGATCCTTGAGCCCCATGGCCATGAGCTCTAGGACGCGCGAGGCGTCGCGCCCGGCCGTGGGGACCGACCCGTCCGAGGGAGCCGACTGGATCGGAGCGGCCCGCTCCCAGATGGTCTCGAAGAACATGGCCAATGCGTCGAGCAGCGCGGAGGCGTGCACCTGTATGGCGCCGCCGCTCCCTGGCTCGGCGATGTTGAGAGGGATCAGGCCGACTCGCCGGTCGACGATCGCCATCTTGACCGGTATGCCGTCGAACACTCGGGCCTGCTCACCGCGTTCCACGTAGACCGCGACGGCATCCGGGCGGCCTTCCAGCTCCAGAGAGGTCCGGTCGTAAACGGTTCGACACTCGATCCCCCGGGCCAGCAGATCGAGCTCGGCGGTGTTCTGACCTCCCGACCAGGCATAGGGAGGCTTGTCGAAGATCAATAGCTCCTGCCTGGCGGTGCGCTGCATCTGGGCGAAGCGCTCGCCGACGGCCGGGAGGCCGGTGATCACCTCCACCAGCTCGCCGGGTCGGGTTCGCTGGATGCTGGAGCGCACCATCTCCGCGAGCCTGGCGGCGTGGACGCGAATGGCCTCCAGCTCCTCCTGTCTCTCCAGGATGAGGATCTCCAGGGCCGCCTCCGGAGGGGCCGGGAACAGACGCGGGGGCCGATCGGCGGAGGGCGTTATTAGCCCGCGCTCGCCTAGCACGGCCAGGTGCTTACGGAGCTCGGCCGGGCCGAACGTGCCTGCATCCACGAGCTCCCTTACGGTCGATCCTGGACGGTCGATCCTGGCCATTCCAGCACCAGACGATAGGCGGCGTCTTCCCAATCCGAGAACCCCAGAGCCCCGAGCAGCTTGTCCACCATCCTGCGGTGGATGATGACGAACCTACGCCACTGGCGCCACTTCGCCGACCAAGGTGCTAGCCGATCCAGCCTCGCTGCCCGGCGAGCACGCCGGCCTGGAAGCGGGTCCTGGCTCCCAGAGATTGCAGGATCTCGCTGATGCGCCTGTCCAGCGTTCGCTCTGAGATCCCGAGCTCCCTGGCGATCGTCTGATCCTTGAGCCCCATGGCCATGAGCTCGAGGACCCGCGACGAGTCCTGACCGGCCGTCGGAACCGCTCCCTCCGCCGGAGCGGACTGGATAGGTGCGGCGCGCTCCCAGATCGTCTCGAAGAACATGGCGAGCGCGTCCAGCAGGGCGGACGCATGCACCTGAACCGCGCCGCCGCTTCCCGGTTTGGCGACATTCAATGGGATCAGCCCGACGCGCCGATCGACGATCGCCATCTTCACCGGGATGCCGTCGAACACGCGAGCCTGCTGGCCTCGCTCCACGTAGGTTGCGATCAGCTCCGGCTTGCCGGTCATCTCGAGAGAGCTGCGGTCGTAGATGGAGCGGCATTCGACACCTCGCTCGAGCAGTTCCATGTGGAGATCGTTCACTTCCACTGAAGAGACGAGATACGGAGGCTTGTCGAAGATCAGGAGCTCTTGCTTGGCCGCACGGCGTATCTGGTCGAAGCGCTGGCCGACGGCGGCCGTAGTGTCGATCACCTCGATCAGCTCGCCGGGCCTGGTGCGTTGAAGGCTGGAGCGGACGAGGGCCGCGAGCCCGGCCGCATGCACGCGGACGGCCTCCAGCTCCTCCTGTCTCTCAAGGACCAGGATCTCAAGAGCCGCTTCGGGCGGAGAGGGATAGAGGCGGGGGGGCCTGTCCGCCGAGGGGTTCACCAGGCCCCGGGGCTCCAGGACTGAAATCCCTCTGCGGATCTCGGTCGAGGCAAGTGACCCCGCCTCGGATAGCTCCTTGACCGTGGAGCCCGGATGTTCGAGCACCAGCCGATAGACCTCTTCTTCCGCCGTTGTGAACCCCAGCGCCTCGAGCATCCGGTCGGTCATCGTGTCAACAAATGATGACGGGTATACGCCGGTGGCGCCAATCCGCCTGCTTTTCTGCAGGTAAGAAGAAGCTGCGCGCCGAACCTCTTGAACGAGGCTTCCGCCCGGCCGAATGAAGATGGAGGTGCCCGTCCAGATGCATCGAGTCGTTCGTCACCCCGCGATCACGTCCGTACTTGCCCTGGTGCTTCTGCTGCCCGGGTCTCCTGCGTCCGCGCAGCAGCGGCCGGGCATCACCGAGTGGTTGTCGGCGAGCCCCGAGGGTCTCCAGAACGACGGCAACGCCTGGCACAGCTCGATCACGCCCGACGGCCGGTACGTGGCGTTCGGAAGTCAGGCTTCCACGCTCGTGCCGGAGGATGCGAACGATGTCGAGGACATATTCGTGGTCGATCGAACCACCGGGGCGGTCGAGCGGGCATCCGTGGCTTCGAGCGGGACGGAGGGCAACGACACCTCCTATGGTCCGGTCATCTCTGCGGAGGGAAGATTTGTGGCGTTCACCAGCCACGCCAGCAACCTCGTGGCCGGCGACACGAACGCTGCGATGGATGTCTTCGTCAAGGATCTGCTTACCGGGAAGATGGAGCGAGCATCCGTCTCGTCCTCGGGGTTTCAGGGAAACGACCGCTCCTTCGACCCCGACATGACCCCGGACGGCCGGTACGTCGTGTTCCAGAGCGCGGCGTCCAACCTGGATACGCCGGATACCAATGGCCCCTGCGGCCAGACGGGATCTTCCGGCTGCGACGTGTTCGTGTACGACCGCATGACCAAGAAGACCGAGCGGGTATCCGAGGCGGCGGACGGCACGGAGGCGAACGGGCCTTCGGGATGGACGAACGAGATCAGCGCCGACGGCCGATTCGTTTCCTTCTACAGCTTCGCGGACAACCTGGTTCCGGGGGATACCAACCCCTTCTCGGACATCTACGTCAAGGACCGTGCCACGGGGAACATAGAGATCGTCTCCGTCTCCAGCGACGGAACGCAGGGGACCGCCGGCGCCACCTGGAACTCCATGAGCGCGGACGGCAGATACGTCGCGTTCGTCTCGCTCGCACCCAACCTGGTGCCCGGTGACGCCAACGATGCGGACGACGTGTTCGTGCACGACCGCGAGACCCGAACCACGGTGCGGGTTTCGGTCTCCAGCGCCGGGGCCGAGGCCAACGGTGGCGCAGACAACGGCGAGATAACCGACGACGGGCGTTACGTCATGTTCACGAGCGGTGCCACCAACCTCGACCCTCTGGACAACGACAGTGGTTGCAACACGGGTGACGCCTCCGGTTGCGACGTCTACCTGCACGACATGGTGACGGGGATCACGGAGCTCGTATCGGTCTCCTCGGACGGAGTCCCGGGGGCCGCTCCAACATTCTCCGGAGCGCTGACCCCAGGCGCCCGCTTATTGACGTTCGACGGATACGCGGACGGGCTGGTCCCCGGCGACGACAACGGTAGATCCGACATCTACCTGCGCGACCGCGGGCCCGACCAGGGCATCGGTGCTTTGGACGTAGCAGCGACCGGAGGCGACAACGTCAGCGTCAGTGGCTGGGCGACGTTCACCGCTCTGGAGCTCGCCAGCGGCTCGGACGCCATAGATGCCGGTGCGGCCGGCGAGCGCGCGGGGGGTGAGCTTCTGGGCGCCCGGATACTTCAGCGTCCACAGGTTGGCGATCTGTTCTTCCGTCTCCGCCTCGCTTCGGTGGGCGGAGTGCGGGGTTACTACCGCGTCCCGGGGGTGGCCGGGCCGGGCGTCATTTACGGCGTCGAGCTCACCCACAAAGGTGTGCGATACCAGCTCCGTGCTTCCCGTGCCGGCCCTTCACCAGAGATCGCCCTAAATGTCTGCCAGCAGTCGTGCACGCAGGTGGCCACCCTTCAGGGCGGTATCGGTACCGCCGGCGACGAAGTCACGTTCTCGCTCCCTCTGGCCGCGCTGGAAGCGGGTCCCGGGGAGACGATCGAGGATATCGAAGTCTTCACGGCGATCGGTGGGGGCTCAGCGGGTGCGCTCTCCGAGCTCGACCGCATGCCTCTCGTCGACGCCATGCTGGTGACGCACGGCGTGCAGCTGGGCATCGCTCCAGCGGGAACCCCTCCCGGTCAGGTGGACTTCGACTTCCCTGCCGGGCTCGAGGAGGGAGCCTTCGCAGAGGTCCTGAGCGCTCCCGGTGCTGGGAGCTACGACGTATGGGCCCGTTCGTGTCTGAGTGACTCGTGCGGCGCCGCGAGCGCCGAAGTGGCGATCTCATGATGGGAGGACTCATGAAAACCCTGCTGACCGCCACGCTGTCCCTGGTGTTTGGCGTCTCCTCGCTGACGGTAGCCAGTGCGGATCCGCCCGCACCCCAACCACACATCATCGATCGGGCGGGCGACGCGAACGGGATCAACGGCCAGGGGCTCTTTGGCGGAGCAGAGATCGGCCAGGACACTCGGCCGGTGTCGGTCGCCAGCGCGGACATCGTGGCCATCTACTACGAGACGTTGTACGACACGATCCGCGAGCGTGATGCCGCGGGAAACATCATCGGCGTGAAATATGTTCAGCACTCCTTCCGCGTCTCGGCAGAGACGACCGCTCCCGTCAAGCCAACGGCAGGACCAAGCGTCATGTTCCGCATCCCGGCCCGGATCGGGATAGGGGCCTGCGAGGTCTTTATCGATGGGTACGTTCGTGGATCCGCTCCGGGGGCCAACGAGCTCGAGCGTGCCGACATCAACAAGCTGACGGCTCAGTGCCCGGGAGGCAGCGGCTTCCTCACCGACGGCTTCGCCATCGGGTTCGAAGGAAACATGACGAAGCTGACGTTCCCCTTCGACAAGAGCAGCGGCATGTTCGCTCCCGGGGTCGCGCTGGAGCCGACCTCGAAGGTAAGCGTCCGGACGGTATTGGGCCAGGGCACGAGCCCAAACCCGACCACGCCGGCCATCGACGAGACAGCCATCCCGGCGCGTTGGGTGATCGGCATCGACGTTCCCCCCGACGTCGACTGCGCGGAGACTCCGGAGAACCTCGACTGCCAGGAGCCCTAGGGCTCTATGTGACCGCCGCGACCTCCTCCTGGTAGGAGTGCCGGTACCTGCCGGAGTGGTCGCGGTCCCAGTAGTGGTGGGCCTCGTAACGGATCAAGTTCGAGGGATCGGTGATCCACGGTCCCGGGTTGTAGCGATTCCAGTCCGCGGCCCCCGACCAGTGGTAGCCCGAGATGAAAAGCACGGCGTCCTCCTCGCCGGCCCTCCGCATCGCCGTGACCGCCGCCTGCGAGGCGCGTCGCCACAACTCCGCGCCGGTAGTTGCTCCGCGCTTCCTCATCGCAACGGGTTCGGTCATCAGTGTGTAGCCGGTCACATACTCCGAGCTGCGGAAGGCTAGGCCGATCCGCCTCCACGCGTCCGCGAAGTCACGGATGCCGCAGCCGGGTTGTCCTATCGAGCACCTGTGACCCCGGCCTTGGTGCTCCAGGTAGTACGCGCCGAAGTTGTGCATGTCGAAGATGACCTCGAGCCCGGCCTTGCCCGCGCGCTCGACCACCGCCCTCAGGCGGCGGAGCTCGGCGGCGTCGAGCCGGCCGCCGGGAACGGGCTGGAGACGCTCCCATCTGAATGGGACCTTGACGACATACATGTCCCGCGAAGCCAGGAAGCGAAACGTGGCTGCCGTGTCGTAGTGATAGTCGCGGTTGTAGATCCCCGGGTTCTCGTTGGAGAACGGGTTCGTCCGCTGGGTCGTCGGCGCGTATCCGAATTCTCCTCCGGCATCGACGATTCCTCGCCCGGGACGTCCCGAGTGGTTCTCTATGACGGCGGCCTGGGTGCTCGGGCTCTCAACGCCCGGTTTACGATCCCGATCCTCGTAGGCGGCGAGGATGTACTTGTCTCCCCACCACTCGCCCGTGGCCCAGTACGTGATCCAGAGGTCGGCCCTCTCCGCCTCCACGTACCAGGCTTTTGCCAGCTCCTGCCACAGATGAGCGTCCCGACGCCGATCGTCGGGCCAGCCGAACTCTCCGATGTAGCCCTTGACGTCGTGGCGATCGAGCCAGTCGGTGAACTCACGGAGCTCGGCGAGGACTCGAGTGGTGAGCGAGTCGGGTGCAGGTTGGGCGATGGCGGGAGCCTGGAACGCGAGCAACAGCGCGATGGCGAGCCGAGCGGTCACGAATGGAGGCTACCTCCGGACACGAAGCGGGGCGGCCGTCTCCCGCGCCGCCCCGCTTCGCTGGAACAGGGGGGAGCTACTCCTCTGCCTCTCCTTCCTCGTCGGATGGATCCCCATCGACGTCTTCGCCGTCCTCCTCCTTGACCAACACGTCGAAGTTGTCGTCGGGGTCGTTGGGATCCGTACCGTCCAGGACCTCCTCGCCGTCGTCGAAGCCGTCGTCGTCGGAGTCGGCGTCCTGGGGATCTGTCTTGTTACGGAACTCGGCGATGTTGACCAGTGAGTCGCCGTCGGGGTCCTCGCGAGCGTCGTTACCGCGAACGTTCAGGCCGTGCTTCTTCTCCCAGCCGTTCGGCATGCGGTCGCGGTCGTTCTGCGCTTTGGAGCTTTTGGCGGCCGCCGGGAGGGCGAGGACGCATGCCGCAAGGAGTGCGATCGAGAGGCGGGCGACCAGACGCCCGGTGGGTGTAAGCCTCTTCAAGACGGAGTCCTCCTTTCGGCGGCTGGGCTACCTCTACCCGAGAGGTCCCTGGCTTTGCGTCCCCGCCTCGCGACGGGTTTGCCACTTATCGAGGAAGGTCCGTCACCTTCCTACCCCTCTTATCGGCGTCCGGGGGTCCGAAACTTGACCTGAACCTGGGAATGGGGTCGTCTCTAGGAAGCCCGGCGCTTACCGGGAAGCGCATAGAACCGTTTGAAGAAGCGCGCGACCTCGGACACGTCGAACTGTCGCAGCAACCACCTGGCCTGCGTCAGTTTGCCCGCGAGGTTCTCCTCCTTCGGCTGCGGTATCCGGACGCCGGAGTGCTCCTCCAGTGCCCTCACGAAGAGCTGCGCGATCAGGACGTGCCCTCTCGGAGACGGGTGAAGCCTGTCGACGCTGAGGATCTCTCGCTCCAGGGGCGCCGGCAGGGCGTCCTCGTCGAGCATCAGCGTGCCCCGTCGTTCCGACACCTCCCGCACGACGTCGCTGGCCGCATGCAGGCGAGCCTGGATGCCGGCCGTGAAGCGCTTCGGCAGGGGCGAGAACGTCGTGATGTCGGGGAAAGTCGCGGTCAGCACCAGCGTGCCGGATTCGGTGAGCGGTTTCACCATTGAGTCGAATTCCTCGCCGTACCTCGAGTGATCGAATCCGGGATCAAGCAGGTCGTTCATGCCCACAAGCACGCTCGCGAGATCCGGCTCCAGATCCATCGCGGCCCTTAGCTGAGTTTCCCTCACCTCGGCCGTCTTGAGGCCTCGCTTTGCGAGGTTGACGTAGATCAGCGAGTCGTCGGCAGCTCTCAATGACTCGGCGAGCCGGTCGGCCCAGCCGCGCAGACCGCCGCCGCGAACCGGGTCGCCCACGCCCTCGGTCATGCTGTCGCCGACGGCGACGAACCGCCGCCAGGGGATGCTCACCAGATCAGGCTATAGCGCGCGCCGCGCAAGGAGCATCTTCGGAAGGGTGGCGTCACCGTTGCCGCCGTGATCGTGCAGGTCGGCCTGCGTTCGGACCTGGAGCTCGATGCCCTCTGCGTCCGACGTCGTCTGCAGGCACGCCTTCCCGAAGGAGCCGGCTAGCTCGGCGGCCATGTAAACGCCGAAGTCAGCCTTCGACGAGACCGCCAGGTCACCTTCCTCGGGCCCGTCCGTGAACGCGATGCCGATCGTGATCTCGCCCTCGGTGGTGCTAACGGGGGCGATCCTCAGCCAGATCGAATCGGCCAGCTCGCTGTCCGCGCGGATCTTGCGTAGGGCACTTTCTGCGCTTTCCGATATCTCGAACATCTAGGCTCCCTTCCTGCGCTCTTGGGAGCGCCCGTTGAGCGGGTCCTTGTCCAAGCTCTTGAGGCCGTTCCAGGCGAGGTTGACCAGGTGAGCGGAGACGGCGTCCCTGGAGGGCCTCCCGACATCCAGCCACCATTGCCCCGTCATGGCCACCATCCCGATCAGCGCGCGAGCCATGATCGGCGCGATCTTCCTGTCGTAGCCGCGTGATCCGAGCTCCTTGGCGAGCAGTCCTTCGACCTGGGCGGCGATGTCCGCCATCACGCCGACCATCGAACCGGGGCTGCCGCTGGCGGGTGCGTCGCGAACGAGGATCGTGAATCCTTCCCGGTGGTCCTCGATGTAGCCGAGGAAGGCGTTGGCGGCCTGCTCGAGCGCCTCTCGTGGGCCGGGGGCGTCGAGCGAGCTGGTGATGCGGTCGATGAGGAGCCCCATCTCGCGCCCGATGATCGCCTGGTACAGGCCGTCCTTACCGCCGAAGTGCTCGTAGATGACGGGCTTGCTCACCTCAGCCCGCTCGGCGATCTCCTCGACCGATGCGGCCACGTAACCTCGCTCCGCGAACACCTCGCGAGCGACGTCGATCAGCTGCTCGCGTCGCTCTGGCCCAGCCATGCGAACTCGGGTTCGAACGGGCTGGGTGTGGGCGGGCATTACGCCCCGTTCGTTTCAGGGGTGTTCTTGCGGCGTAGCAGCCTCGCGGCCATCTGCTCACGTGTGGGGACCTTGACGCGGCTGATCAGGCGCACGGCCTTCATGAATCGGATCGTCCACCAGCCGAAGTCGAGCTGCCAACCACGGAGGCCGAGTCGAGCCGACCACGGGAACGCGTGGTGGTTGTTGTGCCACGACTCGCCGAAGCTGATGATCGCCATCGGCCATACGTTCTTGCTCTCGTCGCGGGCTCGGTACTGCTCCTTGCCGTAGAAGTGGCAGATCGAGTTGATGCTCCAGGTCATGTGGTGCAGAAGGAAGATGCGGACCAGGGATCCCCAGATGAACGCGGTCAGCATCCCCGAGAACGTGCCGGTCACTGCGAGGCCGATGATCGGCGGCAACATGAACGTCGCCAGAGTCAGCCACGGGAAGAGGCGGTGTACCCGGGCGATCGCCTTGTCCGCAACCAGGTCCGGCGTCCACTCGTTGTTGTCGGACTTCTCAGAAGAGAGGAGCCATCCGACGTGCGCGTGCCAGAGGCCGGCCAGGACTCCCTTGACGCCTGCCGCGGTGGCCAGGTGCGGGGAGTGCGGATCGCCGTACTGGTCCGCGAAAGCGTGATGGCGGCGATGCGTCGCGCACCAGTCGATCACCGCGCCCTGCACGGACATCGAGCCGAGCACGGCGAGCATGACCCTCGCCGGCTTGACCGCGTGGAAGGAGCGGTGGGTGAACAGACGATGGAAGCCCACGCTGATCCCGATGACGGTGAAGACGTAGAAGCCGACGAGCAATCCGAGGTCGAGCCCGCTGACGCCGGTTCCCCACAGGGTCCAGATCGCCAGGGCAACTCCAGCGAGCGGTGCGATCGTGAACAGAAGGGTCAGCCGTCTCTGGAAGCGCAGCTGCTGGGTGGTGAGCCGAACCACACCTCGGATCGGCTCCTCGACAGGGGCTTCGGGCGGTCTCGTCAGGGTCTGCAACGGTGGACTCCTCTCGGGAGTGGGCTGGATGGAACCTACGCCACCGTAAGTTACGCTACCGTAGGGTGATTTGTCCAGTCCCACGCTCTTTGACTCTCTGAGAGGCCGTTCCTATGCTCTGAGACGCGATGGACTACCTGCAGATCGTGCTCCGCGTGATCCACATCGGCTCCGCCATCGTGTGGGTGGGTGGCGGCGTGTTCATGCACTTCTTCGTCGAGCCGACCGTGAGAGCGCTCGGTCCTCAAGGCGGCGCTTTCATCTCTCACATGAACGCGAAGCGGAAGGTGCCCGTGGTGATCAGCTTGGCGGCGGTCCTGACCGTTGCCGCCGGTATCGTTCTGTATGTCCGCGACTCGGATGGGTTCGATCCCGACTGGATCACGTCGTCCGTCGGGCTCGCGTTCACGATCGGTGGCATCGCCGCGATCCTCGCGTTCGTCGTAGGGGTCGGGATGGTGCGTCCGAGGGTCGTGCGACTCGGCGCCCTCGCCGCCGAGATGGCCTCGGGTCAGCCCTCGCCCGAGCAGACGCAGGAGATGGGTGCGCTGCAGGCACGGCTGCGAAGCCTTAGCCTCATCAGCCTCCTGCTGCTGGCCATCGCGACCGTGGCGATGGCCTCGGCCAGCTACCTCTAGTCGCTCAGACGGTCGTTCGACGACCCGCGATACCGGCGACGAGCGCGAGCACTCCGCCCACCAGGATCGCCCACAGACCGAGACCGGCGTCCCCGATTCCGAGATCCGCGCCCTCTACGCGGTAGAAGCTCACTATCGTGAGCACGAACGCGAGGATCCCGAGCACCCCGCCGAGCACCATCCAGCCGCTCCGAGCTAGCGCCGCGCCGGCCAGGGTGATCAGCGCGACGATCAGGACCACGAAGCCGGCGGAGGCGAAGAACGAGGGGTCGGAGGCCGGCTCGGTGCTCCAGAAGATGTCGGCACCGGCATCGATGCCCTTGCTGCCGAAGCCGGATAGCCAGTCGAGGAACATCGCGCCCACGATCATCAATGCCCCGGCGATGAGGCCGACAAGCATCGCGAAGGGGTTGCGGGTCACTGCTGTTGGGGCTGGGGGAGCCGTGGCAGGCTCGGTCATCCTTCCCTCCTTTGGGTGGATTGCCGCCATCGTAGGCAGCATGAGGGACGGACTCAAGCAGCGAACGTCAGATGTGCTCGACCATCGCGGTCAGAGCCAGGTAGCAGAGGTAGCCCACGAGGGCGGCGAACGCCAAGGCAAAGGCGCCTCGCAGAGACTCACGAAGGAGCCAGCCCCCGAAGGCCTCGCGTTTCATGGCCATACCAGTCAAATCGGCTCGACTCGCCTCCGACTGAAATACCCTTTGTCGTCCCCATAAGAAGGAGGTCCGAATATGGCTGGTGTGAAGGAGTCGATCGAGAAGGCGGTTCAGTACCTATCCGAGAACCCGGCTAAGGCTCGCTCCACGGACTCGCTGGCCACGGCGAGGCTCGGGGAGGCGCTTCGTGTGGAGGTGGAGGGCCCGAATGGAGAGAGGACCGTCACGGACATGGTCGGGGGTGTCGGGGGACAGGGCGAGCATCCTTCCCCGGGGTGGTTGTTCCGCGCCGCGATCGCGTCATGTGTTGCATCGACCATCGGGATGGAAGCGGCGCGACAGGGCCTCGAGCTCGCCGAGCTGGAGGTCGACGTGGACAGCGAGTCAGATGACCGAGGGATCCTCGGCATGGACGAGTCCGTCCCCGCCGGCCCGCTCTCGACTCGGGTCCAGGTTCGCGCCAAGGCGGACGGGGTGGACGACGGACGCCTCAGGGAGATCCTCGAGGCCGGTGCGTCGCGCTGCCCCGTCTGCGACGCCACAAAGCGAGCGGTGGACGTGACGCTCGAGTTTCAGACGTCCTGATCCCGGCCCACGGGGGCGGGCTCCCTTCGGCTTTGTGTCAGATTTGCGGTTGCCCTCAGGTAATCGCCTTGCGACCTGCGGATTCCTGCTGGCGGGCCCGCTGGAAACGTCAGCGGATGGGATCGAACGGAGCCGTGAGTAGCTCGAGGTCCATCCCGAGGTACGCCTCGGCACGCTTCACCTGAACGCCCAGCCTGGTGATCGCGAGGGTTCCGGCGTCGAGGCTCCAGGTCGTCGCGCTCCGCCCGCTGTAGACACCGGTCCCCACGATTACCCCGAGGGCCCGTCCATCGGCGGAGATGATGCCGCTGCCCGCGTCGCCCGGAACAGCCAAGCCTTCCGCGTATACGTGGTCGTGGTGCGGCGTCCCGAATGCGAGCGCTGCCCGGGCGGGCTGAACATCTCCGAGCACCTCTCCCTGCCCGAAGTGGTACAGCGCCTTGAGCTGTGCCGTTTCCTCGTTGTCGATGCCAGTCGGACCGCCCCAGTGGCACATCGAAGGACTGGCTTCCACGCCCGGGTCCAGACGGATAAGCGCGAAATCCTTCGCGTCGTTGAGGATGGCATAGGCAAACTCGCCGATGCGCTCGCCGTTGTCGTCCCGGGCCGTCGGGCCCTTCCCTTCGTACCAGGACCGTTCGTTATGTTGCCCCAGGATGCAGTGACCCGCGGTTCCGGCAAGCGTTCCTGCCTCGACCTTCTTTCCGTGCTCGTCGCGCCAAAATCCGGAGAAGAGGAAGTTCAGCGAGCAGCCGCCGAGATCGGTCCACACACCTGCGCCGGGACGGACACCCGGGCAGCCCTCCGGCGGGTGGGTCTCAGAGCTCGGAGCTGTAAGCGGGATGAGGGAGCAATCCCGGCCGCCGAACGTCCAGGCAGGGCCGGCGGACGTGTCCGAGCCCTCAGCGGATCCAAGCGGGATCGCGAGCAGGAGCAGCGTGAAGGTAAGAAGCTGAGCGGTACGAGCGGTACGGCGGGCCGGGCGCACCTCGTCTCCTCTGGAACCGATCCGGGCGTCCGGTTCCTGGGTGCAATCTACTCGATTTCCGCGCTGTGTGTCTTGGGTCAGAATGGGTCGATGCCTGAGATGCCTCCGACCCATAGCCCGCGCCCGAAGTCGGGTCTGTACACGCTCAACGCGGACGGCGGGATGATCGTGGCGCCGGGGGAGTCGATGGGCCAGGCCGCCATCGGCGTCGTGCTCAAGGACTCGGACAATGAGGTGGTCGAGGCGATCTCCCGGTCGATCGGCGAGGTCGTGGATCATCAGATCGCGGAGTTCACCGCGTTCGTGGAAGGTCTCAAGCTGGCGCGCCTTTACGGCGTGGAGCGGATCCGCATCTTCCTGGACTCGGAGCTGGTCGTGTACACGGTTGGCGGCGACTGGGATCTGAGGCCGGAGCACCTACGGCCGCTGCTGGCGGAGGCTCGGGAGCTCTACGAGAGCTTCGAGGACCGGAAGCTTTCCTGGGTGCCGCGAGAGATGAACACGGAAGCGGACCTGCTCGCGAACGCGGCCCTTCCACCCAAGCGTTCTCGCTGAGCGCGCCTCGGATTGCGCATCGGGCGTCGGGCGACAAGAATCAAGTCTGGATGAAGCGCACACTGCTGGTCGTTCTGCTTCTCGCGGCGGTACTTCTTCTGTCCTCGTGCGCCGCGGGCCCCAATCCCGCTCTCGGCACAGGGGAGGACTCGCCCGGCTTCCTGGTCGGTCTGTGGCACGGGATCATCATCTTCTTCACGTTCGTCATCTCGCTGTTCACCGACGAGGTCAGCGTGTACGAGGTCGCCAACGACGGGAACTGGTACGACTTCGGGTTCGTGCTCGGCGCCATGATCGCCCTCGGCGGCAGTGGCGCCGGGGCGCGCGGCCGACACAAGCGTCGCTGAGCCGCCACCGACACGCCCCGAACGTCCGACGTTCGGCCGACGTGACCTGAGCAGTGCGCAGCGATACGATCCCAAGCCACGCCCGTCCAAGAGGGAGCCACAAACGCCAAGTAAGCGCCCGGCCGAAGGCCTGCCCGAGCGAACGCTTCGGATCCGCCCAACCGAGCGGCGTCCCACGGCCGCAGAGGTCAACGCGACCATGGCTCTCCTCGGGATCGACGTCGAGTGGTCCGAGGAGGCCGTTATGCAGCTCAACGAGGCCGCCGCCGCCGCCGACGAGTACCTCCGCGAGTTCCCCGAGCAGGCCGAGGCGCTGGCTCGCGACCCCGAGCGCACGCTCAAGGAGATGGCGGACAAGGGGATCCTTTCCGTTCCCGTGGGCTCGCTGGTCTCCGCGCTGGCGAAAACGAGGAAGAAGGCCGGGAAGGCGGGGCTCGCTCGTTCGCCCTTCAACATCACCGAGTTCGTGTTCGACGACACGCGAGGCTCCGGCCGGCCCGAGGCAGCTGAGTAGATGGACAAGCCCGACACGATCATCGAGCTCCATCGAGCGGTCATCGAGGAGATCGGGAAGGAAGAGTTCCGGCCCGAGCCGAATCCACCCGCGCCGTTCCAGACGCAGGAGGTTCAGGGAACGGCGACCGTCGACGTGTCGGTATCTCGCATATGGTTCGCGACCGATGAGAACGGCCGCGTCTGGGACACGGACGCCGGCACGCCGGAGGAGGAGCGGGAGCGCCACTTCGCTTTCGACCTTCGCCTGAGGGATCACCCGCCCGAGCTCGGGCTTGCGGACTCGAAGATCGTGGTGACCAAGGTCCTGGGGCTGCCGGCCCCCACGATTCCCCCGACCAGCTGCCAGGGGAAGAACATTCCCGCGAACGAGATCCCTCTCCTGGGCCGGCTCACCGTCCACGAGCAGCTGGAGCGGATCGACTTGACGCTCGACGGCGAGCCCCACCAGAACATCGTGCTGGACCACGTGGCTCAGCCGGCGCCGGTCCTGCGCTCTACCCGGCCGCGAGCCGGTGTCGACGCCCGGCTCTTCGGGCCGGACGTGCAGCGCGCGGGTGACGGCAGCGTGACCCTGACAGGGAACGACCCAAGGGTCACCTGGGAGCTGACCCGAGCCGAGCAGCTGTGCATCGTGGAGAGCACGGTTGGGAAGCTCCTCGTCGCGAAGGGGATGGCGGGCGGCCTCAGCCGCGCGGAAGCCGAGGTCGCCATGCTTGAGATGGTCGCCGGGAAGCTCGCCGAGGGAGTCGCCGACAAGCTGCTGATGTCCGGCGACGACGGCACGTCGATCCGAAGCATCCTCCCCGCACCGGTGCAGATCGACCCGGCGGGCGAGAAGGGAGACGCCATCGAGGTCGACGCGCGTGTGAAGCGGTGGAACCGTCCGGAGAGCGGGGACCCCGCGGAGTCGCTCGTGTTCCAGCTCAAGACCCTGGAGGGCCTGCCGGATGCCGACCGCTTGCCGGAGTCGGTGCTCGCGCTCCGCGAGCAGGAGGAGGTCGGGTTCAGCCGCGCGGGCTGGGCGCTGCTGCGCTCCCTGCGCCGGTCGCAGATCAAGTCGCTGTGCCTGAAGAAGGACGCGTCGGACTTCGACCCCGACGAGCCATGCGAGCTGAAGCGAACCGTCGGAATCGAGGTCAGCGAGGAGGACGCGGACCTCGAGAAGTTCCGGGCGTGGATCGAGCCGTCCGCCGAGGTCGGCGAGGAGCTGCTGCACGTCGAGGGCCGGGCCGAGGGAGGGAACTGGGCGTACGGGTGGTACATCGAGTTCGAGCTGGTCTACAGGCTGGGTCGTGGCGAGGTACCGCGCGACCCGGTGGGGAGCGAGAGGCCGCGGCCGGGAGGGACGCTCGAGGAGATCAACGCACGGCTGGAGGTGCTCCAGGAGCAGAAGTGCGCCGGCAGCGTGGACCACGACGCGGTCAAGGAAGAGATCAAGGAGCTGAACGCGCAGAAGAAGCTGCCGCCGCAGACGATCGGTGTGAAGCCGATCCTTCACGGGGAGCCCGTGACGTCCTCGGACGGGTGGATCACCACGGCGGGATGGATCGCGGGGATCGCGCTCGGGGCGCTCCTTGCTGTCACCGGACTCGGCGTCGTTGCGGCGATCTCCACGAAGGTCGCCTTCACCGCCGTGGGTGCGATCGTCGCGGCGTTCATCGCCGGGGTGGCGGTCGGAGGCACGCTCCTCTTCTTCCACGCCGAATACCTGGACGTGAAGGTCGACGCGGGACTCCAGAAGTTCGTGAACGACAAGCGCGATCCGTCCGGCGACAAGATCCCGCTCGACGGGTACCAGCCGATCCACGTGGAGCTGACGGGGGCGTTGAAGGTGTACCTCGAGGAGATCCCCCAGAGCCTGCGCGTCGAGTGGCGCGAGCCCGACACTCCGTACCCGGTGGGCGACGAGGACTACATCACGCAGATGGTGGCCGGGAAGCTCCCCGGCGAGGAGCGGATCTGGGTCCTGACGGTGGACGACGCGGTTCGCTACATGACCAAGGGGCGGCTGTCGCTCTCGGTCCAGAACGGCGCGGGCCCGATCCCCGTCCATGTGTCGACCAGCAGCCGCGGACGGAAGTACCTTCGGACCGACCCCGACGCCGGCCCCCAGAACAACCTCGAGCAGCTGCCGCCCGTCCCGTTGTAACTCCGGACCCTCGCTCGATGCCAGCCATCTCCTGATCAGTGCCCGGGAGATCGGTCCGCCGTGTCGCCGAAGATGTTCTTGGCCATCGTGGACGGCTCTTCATCCGACCTCCTGGTGAAGATCTCGCGGTACGCCGCCGAGATGTCCTCGTCGGATGGGTCCGCGAGCCGGGCCCAGGCGACCAGGTGCCCGGCCAGTCGTAGCTCGCCATCGGCCGCCAGCGTCCGGGCTCGTTCCGCCAGTCGAGCCGCGCCTCCGGCAATGTCGGCGAGCTCACGGGCCAGATCCGCCTCAGGGGCGGGCTTCAAGGTGGCCGGGTTGCCGTCCCACCAGCCGCCGTAGAGCCGCCAGATGTTCCGAACGACGAACTCGGGATCGTCGTAGACCGGCCGGAGATAGGGGAGGTCGGCGAGATGGGCCGGAACCCGTACGGAGTGGAGGATCTCGTCGAGGCGCGCGCCGCCGTTCATCAGCGCGATCGTCTGGCCGTGGAGACTCTCCAGGACCTCGGCCGTGTTCTCGAGGGCGGCCCGGACGCGCTCCGGGCCGATGACCGGTAGGCCGTGGCCGGGAAGAAGCACCTCGGCGCGGAGTGAGGCCATGCTCCGAAG
>JBOGVX010000222.1:0-7372 GCA_050693165.1 Actinomycetota bacterium
CCGGCGCTGCGCCCCACAAAGGCCTCGTTGAGGTGGTTCCAGGCGCAACCAGTGCAGACCTCGACCACGTAACAGGTCCCGTTACGCCGCTGGGAAGCGAGCGCCAACGCCGCGTCGATAGACCAGACACGGCCGTTGTTCCGCTTCAGGTCGTCGGCATAGACGTAGGCGAGGAGGCGCAGCGAGTATTCGTCGCAGACGGGACATGGCCGGTCGGTGACCTGACCGATGTTCTTGGCGGCCCGCATGAGCTCCGGATGCGCGTCGCAGATCTCGACCCTGGAGAGGAGTCCCCGCCTCGCGTCCCGCAGGAGCGCACGCTTGGCCAGCGTGTAATCGACGATCCCGAGATTCGGCCTGGCACCCTTCCCGGCCGAAACGGACATGGCCATTGGCGGTCATTGTACCCGCCCAGGCGACACCCGCCCCCCGCGCCCTCCTGGCGGGCCGGTGGCGATCAGACAGGGGGCAGGAAACGGGATTCCTCGTGTGGAAGATGTTATGAGTGCCTGCCGCCCGGTTGATCCTCGCCTTTCTCCTGAGCGCGATGCTCCCCGTCCTCTCTGCCTCCGCGGCAGAAGGCGGATGCGCCGGGGAGCGGCTGGAGGTGGCGGACGAGGCTGTGCCGGCCTGCGGGATCCTGGACATCGAAGCACCCACCTCCCTTTCCCTTGCCCTCCGGATCGACGAGGCCACGTACCTCGTTCAGGAAGTTGGCCCGGCAGGTGGGCTAGATATCATCGCGAACGGGCGGCTCGCGTTCCTGACAATCTCGGACTCGAGCGGTCAGCTTGACCTGGCCGCAGCAGACATCCCCGCTTACGCGGCGGTTCGCAAGAACCTGATCCACTCCTCCAGCAGCGAGGCGAACCTCTGGCTCGAGCCCGGGGAGTACCGGGTCAACCTGGTTGTGATCGGCGGCCCGGGACACGCACGGCTCCGCTTCTCGGAGCTGGACGGGAGTGCCACGTACCTCCCTTCCGTGCCGGCGAACGCGATAACCGAGGAGCCTGCCATCACCCCGAGCATTGGATCCGGACCCGCCGTTTGGGCGGGAGATGACCATGCACTGCCGTCAGACGGACTGTCCTTCTTCGCTCTGTGGACCCGCCACCCGGCCCACGTGTTCTCCGAGGGTGCCTTGTGTGTTCATGCGGAGAGCGCTCCTCCCCCTTCCCCGGTCGCCTACGCACCGGGATGTCCCGGCACGGACTTCATCGCAATCAACGTCCTCCTGCCCGTGACCTCGGAGATCATCACTGGCGTGTTCGGCGGGGCGTTCGCCGACGAAGGCACGCTTGTGGGACTCGGCGGCCACATCACGGCCACCGTTCCCGCCATGTCTGCTGGCGCCATGGCCTTCTGGCTCGGCTTCGAGCCGGCCGCCTAGACCTCCCGGCTCGCTTCCCTCCTGTGCTCCCCAGATCACCTCTCGGGTTGCCCTAACTCAGCGACGGTGTAATGTTGTAATCACCATGACGACCAGACTCGTACAGGCGGAAGCGGAAGAGGAGATCCAGGGCTGGTTCGCCGGCCGGATCCCGGACGGGTGGTTCACCGAGGCACCCGAGATCACCGCCGACCGGGAGGAGATCCTCGTGGTCGGCCGCATCCCCGAGCCCGACTACCAGAAGGGCGCATCGACAGCCGCAAAGTCCGCGGCGCGCGCGGCTCGCATCGCCAGGTACCGAGAGGAAACCAGGGATCGCCGGATCGGTGTCGCCCTGGAGGCCGAGCATCTGTTCCGGCGCAAGGTCTCGTGGGGCGTGGAATGCGGAGACCTGCGCAGGTTGTTCACCACTTTGAGCGTTCCGGTCATGACCAGGCTGCGCATGGAAGGCCGAGCCATCCTCGACGTGCTGGTGGACGCGGGCGTGGCGCGGAGCCGGAGCGAGGCCCTCGCGTGGTGCGTGCGCCTGGTCGGAGAGAACCAGGAGAAGTGGTTGAAGGACCTGAAGAAAGCGTTCGAGGGAGTCGAGAGGGTCCGAGCAGCGGGCCCGGACGTGGAACAGGTATGACCGCGCAAGAAGCCGAGATCCGGTACATCGACGCGATCCTTCGTACGCCCCCGTCGAACGGCTCGGCCCCCGAAGGCGCCACCGAGGATGCGCTCGATGCGTACTCGCGGGTCGTGATCTCCGTGTCCGAGAAGGTGATCCCTTCAGTGGCGAGCCTACGCGTGACGAAGCGAGTCCCCGGTGGCCGCCGGGCTGAGGGCGCCGGCAGCGCCGTCGTGATCACCCCCGACGGCTTCCTACTAACGTCGGCACACGTCGTCACGGGTTCGTCCGGCGGCTCGGCCGCGCTCGTCGACGGCAGAGAGCTCGAGTGGAGAGTGATCGGCGCGGACCCGCTCTCGGACCTTGCCGTGGTCCGGGTCGCGGCGGATGACCTCCCGCAGGCCGAGCTGGGAGACGCGGACGCCCTTCGAGTCGGCCAGCTGGTCGTTGCCGTCGGCAACCCCCTGGGCTTCACGGGTTCGGTGACGGCGGGCGTGATAAGCGCTCTGGGACGGGGGCTGCCCACCCGCAATCGCAGCACTGTTCGGATCGTCGAGAACGTGATCCAGACAGACGCCGCCCTCAACCCCGGCAACTCCGGAGGCGCGCTTTCGGATGGGGCGGGGCGAGTGGTCGGCATCAACACGGCCGTTGCCGGAATCGGGCTCGGTCTCGCGGTTCCGATCAACGGGACAACCCGCCGGATAGTCGCGGCGCTGATGACTGAGGGGCGTTTCCGTCGCGCCTACCTGGGTATCGCCGGCGGTCCTCGCCCGCTACCTCCGCGCGTGACAGCCGAGACGGGACGCGACACCGGAGTCGAGGTAGTCGAGATCGTCGAGGGAAGCCCCGCCGACAAGGCCGGCTTGCGCCCCGAGGACCTGATCCTCGAAGTCGACGGTCAGCAGGTGACCAGCGCGCGTGATCTGCAGCGGCTGATGCTTCCGGAAGCGATCGGCAAGGCTATCGTGATCAAGGTCTTCCGCGACGGAGGGACAGTGGATCTGCACGCCACGCCCGAAGAGCTCGACGGCTGAGCGTTAGCTCAGAACCTCGACCGGACATCGAACGGACCTGATCTTTGAAAGCGCGATATCCCTGGTGACCAGCGTGCACTCAAGCGCCTCGGCCAGGGCGATGTAGGCAGCGTCATAGGACTTCACGTTGGCACGCAGCTCCCAAACTCTATCGAGAAGTGGCCCGTGCGAATAGCGCCGGAGACTCATCAAGCTGAAGACGTCCAACGCTGCCGACGCGCGCGAGTCTGTGATCTCGTCGTTTGCCTCCATCCGGCGAAGAGCCGAGACCAGTTCGAGATCAAGCAGGTGCGGAGCGCGCAGATCCCCGTCCCTCTCCAGACGCTCGCGTGCAAGCTCTCCAAGCTCCGAGTCGATGGCTACCGCGTGGACGACTGCGGAAGAGTCAACGACGATCAGGGGGAGTCCTCTTGGAGACGTGCCAGAGCTGCTCATCACGCTCATCGCGGATCTCGCGGATGAGCTTGGCGGAGTCGAACGACGGGTCCGTGATACCTCCCCCCATGCGGCGGACTCGGTCGAAGACCTCCTTCACGGTGAGCTGGCCCGCGGATTCCTTGAGTAGCTGGAGCAAGTACTCCTGAAGCGACTGGCCGGCCTCCGCGGCCCGCTTGCGCAGCACCTTGTGAACCTTCTCGGGGACGTTCCTGACCTGCACGTTCTTCATGTCCCCATCGTAGCAGCTGCATGCATTATGCATGCACTCGCCGAGTTCAGTGGCGGCCATCAGGATGCCGCCGGCTCGATGTGCCACGGCTCGTGCGAGACCGGGAAGACCAATCCACAGGAAGGTGCCGCGACGTGAGCTCGGTCCCTCGCCGCGTCCGATGGGTAGCCAAGGTCCGCGGCAAGACCGAGCTCGTGCATCGAGTGCCCGGGCGGGGCGGCAAGCTCGGGTTTCTGATCGTAGAGAGCGGCCTGCTCGGCGTGCGTCCTGAATCCCGAGACGATCGTGAGACCGGGCACCTTCGCGAACAGACACTGAAGCCGCGTCGCGAAGAAGGACGCGAGCCCGGCAGTCTCCTGCGGCTCGACTACTGCCCGGGCCTGCGCGATCACTCGCTTGTCCTCTCCGAAGAACGGGAGGTTCACAGCAACGCTCACCGACACCAGGACTTCGTCCTGCCCGGTCCGGCAGTCGCAATCGGTCACCTCTGCTCCGTGCCGGCTCGCGTACTCCTGTGCCACCTTGCCCGGAGACAGCGCTGAGGGAACGATCAGCTCCTGCGCGGCGGCAAGAGCAGCCGAATCGGCAGCCGTCTGAGCGCGGACCCGCGCTCCGATCACCAGAGACAGGTCAACAGAGAGAGCAGCGAGGATCGCGCCCAGCCCGAGAGCGGCCGAGACGATAAGAGTGGCGCTTCCTCGCTCCGTCTTCATTCTTCTTCTTCGCCGGAGGCTTCCTGTCGCATCGTTGCTTGGGATGTGACCTCAACTTCCTCAGGGAAGAGCCAGCCGACGAAGGGAACCACCAGAGGTGCGCGGTACAGCACTCGCACGGTTACAGGGTCGCCGACGCTCCCGGCCCGCTCTACTTCCACATCCGTTCGCTCGTCCGGCAGATCACCGCTGCGCAAGGCGGCGTTTCGAACTGACGAGTCATCCGTGGTGACCGCGGCCTCTCGGGAACCCTCACGCGCGGCAAGCGCAACCACCGCGGAATCCCGAGCTATTAGACCCACCTGCACCAGTGCGAGGGACGTGAGCAGTGCCAGCGGCAGAACAAGAGCCAACTCGAGGGTCGCACTCCCCCGTTCTCGCGTGGGCACTACTCCCCTTCGCTCGTTATCCGATCGATCATCTCGTCGAAGAACGCCGGCAGCTTCCCGGACGATCGCGCCCAGGCCAGAAGCACCAGGGCGATCGCCGCGGCCGCCAAGATCACCAGCGCGTACTCCGCGGTGGTCTGACCTCTCTCGGATCGGAAGCGAGACTGTACGAAAGCTACGAGCCGGGTCATGACTCCCCCTTCCTCAGATGAGATCGCGCGTGGCAACAAGAAGAGCCGGCACCACCGCGGCAAGCACGAACGCGGGCAGGATCAGGAAGACGAGGGGGAACAGCATCTGTACCGGCGCACGCCGGGCTCGCTCCTCGCGGCGCGCTCGTCTCTCGGCTCGAACCTCGGAGGCGAGATCCCTCAGCCGTTCAGCGATCGGCGAACCCAGTCGCTCGGCTCGGCGAAGCGTGTTGGCGAGCCGGCGAAGCTCGGGGAACTGCGGGCTCGCTTGTTCGAGAGCCTGATGCCAGGTCTTGCCCAGAGAGGCGTCGTGCCTGACAGACGACAACGTCTCGGCCAGCGGAGCCGGGAGCCCGCCGGGGAAACGGTCCAGTGCCAATCGTGGCGACAGGCCGGCCGTAACCGAAACGGCCAGGACGTCGAGCAGATCGGGGACCGCTGCTGCCATTTTGGCTCTATCCCCGGATCCTTCGCGGATCGCCGACGTGAAGCGCGTCGCGACAGAGGTTGAAGGGACCAGACCCTGCCGCCGTGATTCCCGACGCACCAGCAATCGACGAAGCCTCGGATCCACCCGTAACCGGGTACCCGCCAGGAGAAGCCCCAGAGCCACGACGTACAACGAAGCCACGAGCCATGTCACGACGCTTCCACCTTCTGGACGATGCGACGCATCCAGGCGAACCCGAGAAGCTGCAAGGACAGAGCGACCAGGAGAAGAGCGATCCCAGCGGGAGATCGATAGAAGTCGCCGAGGCCATCCCCGCCGGTCCCGGAGAGGAGGGCGACGAACCCAATCGGGAGGAAGGCGAGGACGGCCCCAGACGTTCGGGCCTGTACCGTCAGAGCTCTGATCCCTCGACGGTCGTCGAGACGTTCTCGGATCACTCGAGAGATCTCGTCGAGCAGAGCCGGGAGATCTCCACCCGTTCGACGGTGAACCGTCAGGGCATTGACGAGGAGCCCCGCATCCGAGAGACCGAGTCGCGCGTGGAGCTGCTGGAGGGAGGAATCGAGTGGTTCGCCGGTCTCAAGCCTGTCGACTACGGATTCCAACTCCCGCTTCAAGGGCGGCTCGGCTTCCCGCGCGGCCTCGGCGACCGCCCTCCGGATGGACAATCCCGCCCGCACTGCGGCGGCGATCGTCAGAACAGCTTCTCCTAGCTGGCCGTCGAGGAGATCTCTGCGCAGGAGCGATGCCCTCGCATCGCGATTCCGATCGATGAGCATGCCCGCAGTCGATCCCGCGACAAGCCCGACAGGGCCCATCATGTGGTTTCCGAGCGCCCCTCCCCCGACCGCGGTAACCACTCGAAGGAGTGGGGCCCGCCGAAGATGGACCCGTTCCCGCAAGGAGTCGATCCTTTCCGGGAAAGAACGTGCTTCAGGGTGAACTGCGCCGAGTCGAGCGAATGCCTGGACCCGATGCCTCGACGCGATCCCTCGCGCAACAAGCCAGCCACTGAGGAGCAGGCTGCCTCCGTAGACGATGGCGATGCTCACGACTTCCCCGGCACGAGCTCGGAGACGCGCCGACCTTCGTCACGGTTTACCTCCATTGCCCAACCCCGGCGCCGGTGAAGCGAGAAGACATCTCGCAACAGCGTCCGTCCGTTTTCGAGCCCCTCAATGGATGCCACTCTTGAGATCACCCTTCGCCCATCGGGCAGGCGAGCCAGATGAACCACCAGGTCTATCGTCGAAGCGATCTGCTCCCGCACATGGTCGACGGGGAGATCGACATCCGACATCAGCGCCATGGTCTCGACCCGCCGAAGGAGATCCTCCGGGGAGTTGGCATGAGCCGTCGACATCGATCCCTCGTGGCCGGTGTTCATGGCCTGGAGCATGTCCAGGGTCTCCCCGCCACGGACCTCTCCCACAACGATGCGGTCCGGCCGCATGCGAAGCGCATTACGAACCAGGTCACGAACGGTGACGGCGCCGCGTCCCTCGACGTTTGGCGGCCGAGCCTCCAGCCGGATCACGTGCGGCTGAGCCAGGCGCAGCTCCGCGGCGTCCTCAATGGTGACGATCCGTTCCCGCGATGGGATGAAGTTGGAAAGGACACCGAGAAGCGTCGTCTTCCCCGATGCCGCTCCGCCTGAGACCAGGACGTTCGCACGAGCACGGACAGATTCCCCGAGGAACGACATCGTCGGCTCGGTTGCCGAGCCGAGCCTCACGAGATCCTCGGGTCCCATCGTGGCGACCCCGAACTTGCGGACCGTCACGACGGGGCCGCAGAGCGAAAGGGGCGGGATGATCGCGTTGAATCGCGAGCCGTCCGGTAGTCGGGCGTCCACCACGGGCACGCTTTCATCGATCCGGAGGCCCAGCGGGCCCACGATCCGCTCGATGAGATGATGCACGGC
>JBOGVX010000223.1:0-6917 GCA_050693165.1 Actinomycetota bacterium
CCTTGGCGATGTCCATCCGGTGGTGCATCCCCTCGAAGGAGATCAGGGATGCGGCCCGGTACGCGCGGTCACGCGCCTCGGCCAGGCCCTTCCCCAGGGCGCTCACGGCGAGCACCCGACCACCTGCTGTCACCACTCTACCGTCCCGCAAGGTGGTGCCGGCATGGAACATGGTTACGCCGCCGACGGCGGCGGCCTCCTCGAGGCCGTCGATAGACACGCCGGTCTCGTAGCTTCCCGGGTACCCGCCCGAGGCGAGCACGACCGTCACGCAGGCCTCCGGTCGCCACGACACCTTCGCCTCCTCGAGCCGGCCCTCGGCCGTAGAGAGAAGCAACTCGGCGAGATCCGAGTCGAGCCTTGGGATGATCGCCTGAGTCTCGGGGTCGCCGAACCTGCAGTTGAACTCGAGGACCTTGGGCCCCTCGGACGTGAGCATCAGCCCCGCGTAAAGGACGCCGCGGTACCTGATACCCCGGTCTCGCAGCCCCGCGACGACCGGCTCCAGGATCTCGGCCGAGATGCGCTGCCAGATGGGCTCGTCGACGAACGGGACGGGCGAGTACGCGCCCATGCCGCCGGTGTTCGGCCCCGTGTCGCCGTCACCGGCACGCTTGAAGTCCTGCGCCGGCGCGAGCGGCACGACGGTTTCCCCGTCCGTCAGCGCTAACGCGGATACCTCGCGGCCGTCGAGGAACTCCTCGATCAGGACTCGGTCTCCAGCGTCGCCGAACGCGCGGTCGACGAGAGCAGCGTTCACAGCAGCCACAGCCTCGTCCCGTGACGTGGCGACAGTCACGCCCTTGCCCGCGGCGAGCCCCTCGGCCTTGACCACGTAAGGCGGACTCAGGGTTTCCAGGTAGCGGTCGGCTGCGGCAGCGTCATCGAACGTCTCCGACCGGGCGGTAGGTATCCCGAGCGAGATGCACAGCTCCTTCGCCCACACCTTGGACCCTTCAATGAGCGCGCCCTCCGCGCGTGGACCGAAAGCCACAACACCGTTCTCCTGCAGCCTGTCGACCAACCCCTCGACCAGCGGCGCTTCCGGCCCGACGACCACGAGGTCCACCGAGTCCTTCTTCGCGAGCTCGACGAGCCCCGGAACATCGGTCGCCTCGACCGGCCGGCTCTCCGCCACCGCGGAGATGCCGGCGTTGCCCGGAGCGGCGATCAGCTTCTCGACGGAAGGACTTTGCGCAAGCTTCCACGCGAGGGCGTGCTCGCGACCTCCGCCGCCGACCAGCAGGACCCGCACTAAGCGGCTTCCACGGTCTGCTCGCGGGACGGACCGACGGAGACCATCCCGACCGGAACCCCTGATAGGTCCGCTATCCGGTCTAGGTACTTGCGCGCGGCCGCGGGCAGATCCTCCGCCGAGCGAGCGTCCGACAGCTCGGCGGACCAGCCCTCCATCTCCTCGTAGACCGGCTCGGCCTTGTGGACGATCGTCTGGTGCGGCGGTAGGTCCTCGTAGCGCTCACCCTCGAACTTGTAAGCGACGCACACCTTCACCGTGTCGAGACCCGAGAGCACATCGAGCTTCGTGATGAAGAGCTCGGTGAGGCCGTTCAGCCGGGCCGCGTACCTCAGCAGGACCGCGTCGAACCATCCGCACCTGCGCCTGCGACCCGTCGTGGTCCCGAACTCGTGGCCCTTCTCCTGCATCCACGCACCGGCGTCGCCCTCATCCTCCGTGGGGAACGGCCCCGAACCGACCCGCGTGACGTAGGCCTTCGTGACGCCGATGACTCGCTCGACCTCCTTGGGCCCGAGCCCCGCACCGACCAGCGCGCCGCCGGCGACCGGGTTCGACGATGTCACGAACGGATACGTGCCGTGGTCGAGATCGAGCAGCGTGCCCTGCGCGCCCTCGAGCAGAACCCGCTTCCCGTCTCGCAGCGCGTTGTGCAGCACCGCGGAGGTGTCCACGATGTGCGGCGCCAGCCGCTCGCCGTACCGCATGTAATCGGTCACGATCTCCTCGCCGTCCAGCGGCAGCCGGTTGTAAACCTTGGAGAGGATCGCGTTCTTCTCCTTGATGACTGTCTCGAGCTTCTGCCGGAAGATCTTCTCGTCCGTGAGGTCCTGCACGCGAAGCCCGATCCTCGCCGCCTTGTCCGCGTATGCCGGGCCGATCCCCCGCTTCGTCGTGCCGAGCTGCTGCTTGCCGAGGAACCGCTCGGTGACTCGGTCGAGCTCCAGGTGGTACGGCATGATCAGGTGCGCGTTCGTCGAGACGAGCAGCCGCGACGTGTCGATGCCCAGGCCGCCCAGCTCGTCCATCTCCTCGAGCAGGACCTTCGGGTCCACGACAACGCCGTTGCCGATCACCGTCGTGATGTGGTCGTAAAGGATGCCCGAGGGGACCAGGTGGAGCTTCAGGGTCTGTCCGCCGGCCACGATCGTGTGACCCGCGTTGTTGCCCCCCTGGTAGCGAACGACGACGTCCATCTGGTCGGCGAGGAGGTCGGTGGCCTTCCCCTTGCCCTCATCGCCCCACTGAGTGCCCACGAGGATCGTTACAGGCATGCGATACGGGCTCCTACTCTAGAGAAGCCACAAACTCATCTGGCTTACCCACGCTATACGAGGGTGAACGAGACGACTTCGACTCTATCGCCCGTCTAGCGCTCGATCCGGAACTTGATCCGGACATGCGTGTGGTACTCCTTGATCTCGCTGCCATCCACGACGGCCGAGGTCTCCAGGACATCCATCCCCTGGATCCCGCGAAGGGTCTTGCCCGCGTCCTGCAGCGCCTGCTGCGCGGCGTCCCTCCAGGACTCGGTCGATACTCCCACCAGGTCAATCGTCTTTATGACTGCCATGTCAGCTCCCCGTGTAGACGTCGATGAAACGACGGTAGTTGGACGAGATGATCGCGGCCGCGTCCTCGCGGCTCTGCTCGTTGTCGAGGTAGGCCTTCAGCGGGTCCCACCAGATGGTGCGCCCGATCGCGAAGCCGATGTATCCCGGAACGCCGGCGCCCTGCTTGAGCCAGTGATCCACGGCCTTGTCGTCCGCCCCGCGTCCGAGCACGACGCACGCGACGTTCCCACGGCCCTCGCCAGAGCGCGTTAGCTCGGCGACGGCCTGACAGTCCTCGCGCTTGTCGAGGCCCTCGATCTTCCAGATGTCTGGCTCGACGCCGGCCTCGTGGCAGGCGCGGATCGCGCCCAGCATCAGCCTCGGGCGGATCTCCTTGTCGTAGCGGTCCTCGTCCCCGCCGACGCTCTCGAGCTGGGCCGGCTCCGCCGGCACGAGGAGCTCGAACAGGAACTTGCGGCCGTTGTCGTGAAGCCACGTGCCCAGCTTCTCCAGCTTCTCCAGCTGGGTCGCGTTCATCTTCGCGTCCGCCTCGGGGTTGTAGCGAACGAGCACCTTGGAGAACGACGGGTCGAACTCCTCGATGTGCTTCCCGAAGTCGTCGCCGTACTCGAAGTCGAACTCGTTCTGGCCGCTCTTCTCGACAGGCATGGCCAGGATCACGCCCTCCTTCTTGGCCCGCTTGGCGAGGTCGCCACCGAACTGCTCGTCCACGAGCATGCCGGCCGCGTCTCTCGGCGAGCCCTCGTCGAGGGCCTTGAGGAAGCCCTCGAAGATCACCGCCTTGGCGTCGGAGATGCGTTCGGTGTCCGCCGCCGACGGCGTTCCCTCGATCCCGAGCATCTTCTTCTGGAACGAGCCCCGATGGTCGAACGCGAGGATGTACAGGTTCCCCTCGTAGCCGAGCGTCATTGGACCTCCCTGTTCGTTTTGGCTGCTTATTGTGGCAGAACGGCCGGTCGCCCGGCCAAGGCCCTAGTCCTCGGCCAGACGCGCTCGTTCGCTGCGGTAGGCCTCCATGGCCCGCTCGGCCCTCTGGCGGTCGTCCTGCGCGAGCATCTTCACGAGGCCCGCCGCGAGCAG
Organism: Actinomycetota bacterium; assembly: GCA_050693165.1. Classification (GTDB taxonomy): domain Bacteria; phylum Actinomycetota; class UBA4738; order UBA4738; family CALAEC01; genus CAZKFH01. Next base: position 3,910 of record JBOGVX010000223.1, read on the forward strand.
CACCATGATCACCGTCGCTCCCCCCGCGACCAGCCCCGCGCGCTGGGCGAGCGTTGCGACCAAGCCCCTGCAGTCGGCGCCGGCTGTCCCGCTGCTGCAGAAAGGAGCGGCGGTGGCCACAGACACGGCAGCGACCAGTGCGCCCACGAGCAGGCCCGAGGCGATCAGGACCAGGGTCAGCTTGATCCGTGAGATGACCTTGCTAGTCATCCACCGGCGCGGGCGGGAAGGGCTCCTGAGGAGTGAGGATCTCGACCTTCACGGGATCGGCCTCCGCGCGGAAGCGCTCGGCATCGTCCTTCGTGCCCACGATGTACCCGTAGTGCATGGGCACGGCGAGCTGAGGGGAGATCGCCTTCACGAGGCCGGCCGCCTCCGAGAAGTCCATCGTGTACGTCCCGCCGATCGGCACGAAGGCGACTGCGGGGTCTATCGTCTCGAGCTCGGGCAGGTGATCGGTGTCGCCGGCGTGGTAACACGTCGCGTCCCCGAGATGGAGCACGTATCCGACCCAGCCGTTCTCCTTCGGGTGCATGCCAAGGCGCTCCTCGGCGATGTTGTACGCGGGCACCGCCTGGCCCTTTATCCCGCCTGCCTCCACCGTGTCGCCGGGGGCCACCGCCTGCACGTTGCCGGAGAGCTCGTCGGCGACATTCCGCGGCGCGACGATCTGGGTGTCCTTGGTGCTGAGCTGCGCTATCTCGTCCGGCTGGAAGTGGTCGTCGTGCGCGTGCGTGATGAAGATCGCGTCGGCCTCCGGCGAGCCCTCCGGAACACCCCACGGGTCGATATAGACGGTGATCCCGTCGCCGTCCCAGCGGTATGCGGACTGCTTGAACCACGTGAAGCGCTCCAGCATCGCGACCTCCTCGTGAGGGACTGAGGAAGCCTACCCCGTCAATCGGCCTTACCACTCTCGCCTGCTAGCCTGCCGGACGATGCAGGACGCCCCCCACCCGCCACCGCCGAGACCCGGAGTCCGGCAATCGATCTCGCTCCTATCGAGGAACCCCGCATTCGCGCGGCTGTACGCGGCGACCCTCGTCTCTTTCATGGGCGACTGGTTCGCCCTCGTCGCCATCCTGGGGCGGGTCAACGACCTTACGGATGGCTCCGCCTCGCTCGTGACCCTCGTCATGGTCACGCAGATGCTCTCGATCGCGATCTTCTCGCCGCTCGGCGGCAGCCTGGCTGACCGGTTCGATCGCAGACGGCTCATGGTGTTCGCCGACGTCCTGCGGGTGATCCTGGCACTCGGCTTCCTCCTGATAGACCGGCCGAGCGAGGTGTGGATGGCCTACCCGCTGACCGCTGCCATCGGGGCCTTCACGGCGATGTTCGAGCCCACGACGCACGCTGCCATCCCGAACCTGGTCGACGCCGAAGACCTCCCCGCCGCGAACGTCTTGATGGGCTCGGCATGGGGGACGATGCTCGCGGTCGGCGGCGCGCTCGGCGGCATCGTCGCAGCGACCCTCGGTAGGGATGCGGCGATCGTGGGCGACGCGCTGTCATTCGCGGTGTCGGGGGTCCTGATCGTTGGTATCCGCAGGCGATTCTCGGAGGAGCGCACCGGCGGGCACCGATCGATCCGCGGGGCCGTCGCCGACACGGTGAGGTACGCGCGTGTCGACCGCAGGGTGTTCGCACTGCTCTCGGTCAAGGCGGGGTTCGGGCTCGGCGGCGGCATCATGGCCTTGCTCCCCCTAGTGTCCCTGAACGTGTTCCATACGGGAGATCGAGGGACGGGGATCCTTCTCGCGTCGCGAGGCCTGGGGGCGCTGCTCGGACCATTCCTGGCTCGCCGGTTCACTCAGAACCTGAGAAGCCTGTACGCCGCCATCGCGGTGTCGTTCGCCGTTTACGGGATCTCGTACGGGATCGTCTCTCTGTCACCCGCGCTGTGGTTCGCGGCCGTCTTCGTCGTGTCGGCCCATCTCGGAGGCGGAGCCCAGTGGACGCTCTCCACCTACGGGCTCCAGCGGATCGTCCCCGACTCGATCCGCGGCCGGGTGTTCTCGTTCGACTTCGGCCTGGCGACGCTGTCCTTCTCGGTCTCGATCCTCCTGGGTGGCTGGGTCGCCGATCAGTGGGGCGCGCTCGCGGCCATAGGTGTGCTCGCCGGCGTGTCCGGGGCGTGGGCCATCGCGTGGACCTTGCTCACGTCGCGCATCCGGCGCCAGGCTTCGTTCGAGCAGCGCCTCGAGATAGCGGAGGCTCTGCCCGGCTCCTAGCTGCCGGAAGGCTGCGTCGGAGCCGAGGGCGGCGGCGTGGCGGCCGGTGGCTGCGAGCTGAAGTTCACGTCCGGGGCTTTCTCCGCAGCGGCTCGCTCCGCGTCGCCGATCTCGAAGAACTCCTCGAGCTCGAAGTTGAACATCCCAGCGATGATGTTCGAGGGCACCGACTGGACCCGCTCGTTGTAGACCCTCACGTTCTCGTTGTAGGTCTCGCGGACGACCTGGATCCGGTTCTCCGTGCCGGACAGCTCGCCCTGAAGGGCCTGGAAGTTCTCGGTCGCGCGGAGCTGCGGGTAGGCCTCGGCGACGGCGAACAGCCGGCCGAGCGCGGCGGTCAGGACACCTTCGGCCTGACCCTGCGCGGCGGGTCCCTGAGCCGCCTGTGCCGCGGTGCGGGCCTGGGTAACCGCGTCGAACGTCTCCTTCTCGTGCGAGGCGTATCCCCTGACCGTCTCGACCAGGTTCGGGATCAGGTCGTAACGGCGCTTGAGCTCGGTGTCGATGTTCGAGAACGCGTCACGGATGCTCTGCCTCTGGGAGACGAAGCGGTTGTACATGGCGACGCCGATCAGCAGCAGCAGAACGACGATCCCCAGAACTATCCAGAGCGCTGTCATCTCCGTCTCCTCTCGCTTGGAATGGCCGAGCTTCAGCGTGCTTTGTATCAGGCCACGGCCCGAAACGTAAGGGGCCTAGCTCGTCTCCTCCCACGGGAGACGGGTGCTGCGCAAGGGCAGGATCTCCGATCCCGAGCCGCGAGCGTCCCTCTCC
>JBOGVX010000224.1:0-2759 GCA_050693165.1 Actinomycetota bacterium
GCTCCAGGACGCCGAACGCGTTGGGATGCTGAACGATCACGCAAGCGACGTCGTCACGGATCTCGGACCCGTTCGGCTCCGGCCGGTAGCCAAGACCTCGGCCGTATGTCTCGAGCGTCTCCGTGTAGCGAGGATCGATGTCGCCGTCGAACAGAACGCGGTCCCGCCCCGTCGCCCCGCGAGCCATGTTGACGGCCTCGACCAACGCGGTGGGTCCGTCGTACAGAGAAGCGTTGGATGCCTCGAGCCCCGTCAGGTCGCAGATCATCGACTGGTACTCGAACAGCGCCTGAAGGATCCCCTGCGAGAGCTCCGGCTGGTAAGGCGTGTACGAGGTCTGGAGCTCGGACCGGCCGGCAAGGGCCCACACCGCAGAGGGCACGTAGTGGTCGTAGGCCCCTCCCCCGGCGAAGCACACCAGGTCGTCCGCGTTGCGGTTGCGATCCGCCAACCCTCGCATCTCCTCGAGGAGCTCCATCTCCGACAGGCCCGATCGGATGTCGAGGGGATGCTCGATGAGGACATCCGAGGGGACGTGGGAATAGAGATCGTCGAGGGAGGACAGCCCGAGGTCGTCGAGCATCTCCCGGACGTCCTGGTCGGTGTGGGGGGCGAACTTCAATCTGCCCGAAGGCTATCGCAAAGCGACTAGCCCGCCTCGGTGCTCCTCTGGTCCTCGAGCCCGTACTTCGTGACCATGGCGAGGTAGTCCCGCTGATAGAAGATCTTGCACTTCACGTCCGGGTACTGCTCCTGGAGGCGGCGGACCTTCCGGTTCTTCCGGGTGACGAGCTTCTGGCTCATCGTCGTGATCTCGATGTAGAGGTCGTAGGCCGGCAGGTAGAAGTCCGGGGTGAAGCGCTGGGTGACGTTCCCCTGCTTGTCCTTCTCGAGGTCGAAGGACGTGGGCTCGTAGTCCCATTCGATCTGGTAGAAGTCCAGGAGCCTCGCGAACTGCCGCTCGCTCGCGTGGGCGAAGGGAATGGTGTCGCTCTTGAGAGGCCGGTCGGTTTCTTTGGCGGCGGTCCTCACGCGCCTCCGGCGCGCGCGGCTTTCGCCGTCTGCTTCCGTACCGAGCCTTCTACGTCGCTCCATACCTTGTCCATGGCGATCGCGAACACGCCCTGGCCCTTCTGGAGTAGGTCTATCACCTCGTCGGGCGACTTGGAGGCATAGACCTTGTTCCCGTCCGACATCAAGGTCAGGCCCTGCGGCGCTTCCTTGAGGTGTGTTCGCAGGAAATCGATGGCCTTACGGACCTTTTGGAGGTTGAGCCCCGTGTCGAGCAGGTTCTTGATGGCCTTGAGGAGCACCACGTCCTGGAACGAGTACTCGCGCTGGGTTCCCGAGCCGCCTGCGTCCTGGACGCTCGGGGTCACGAGATCGGTCCTGGCCCAGTAGTCCAGCTGCCGATAGGAGATCCCCACCAGCTTGGCCACGTCAGGCGCTCTGAAACCGTCGTCCTCAGCCATTTACACCTCGGTAATTACGTGAGCGTCGGCAAGCCTACCCCCGGGTATGGGGGGTGTCAACGACTTGCTAGCTCTCGCTGCCCTCTTCGCCTTCGAAGTCTTCCGGGCGGACGTTGTCGAGGAACTCGCGGAACTTCTCGACCTCTTCCTCCTGTTCCTCGTCCTCCCGGATGAGGATGCTGGCCTCACCGAGCACGTCCTCGTGGGCGAAGATCGGGACCCCGAGCCGGACGGCAAGGGCGATCGCGTCCGAGGGGCGAGACGAGATCTCCAGCGGCGTGCTGCCATTCCTGGCCATCTCGATCGTCGAGTAGAACGTGCCCTCTCGAAGCTCGGTGATCAGGATGCGGCTCACGTTGACCGCGAGCTCGTCGAGGATGTTCTTCAGCAGGTCGTGGGTCATGGGGCGGGCGGTCACGACGCCCTGCAGGGCGAAGGCGATGGCCGTGGCCTCCGAGGTTCCGATCCAGATCGGGAGGTAGCGCTCGCCCTCGCGCTCCTTGAGCAGGACGATTGGCTGGTTTCCGGGTAGCTCGACCCGGACTCCGACGAGTGTCATCTCGATCATGGCCGCCGGCCCAATCTATCCCCGGTCCTCAGGTCCGGCAACCAGATCACCTTCCTCGATCAGCGACGAAAGGGCCAGGGGGTTCTCGGCCAGGGCATCCATGTCGTTCACCGAGATGATGTAAGGCAGGTTGCGATAGACCTCCTCGAAGTCCAGACCGTAGCCGAGGACGAACATGTCGGGGCACTCGAAGCCCCTGTACTTCACCGGGACCGGAGTGATCCTGCGGACGGACTTGTCGAGCAGCGCGCAGATCTCCAGGGTCTTCGGCTCGCGAGCCCCGAGCGCCGAGAGCAGATAGGTCGCGGTAAGGCCCGTGTCGACGATGTCCTCGACCAGGATCACGTCGCGGCCGACGATGTCCTCGTCCAGGTCCTTCATGATCCGGACCACGCCGGAGGACGCGGCGCCGTACGAGGAGATGGACATGAAGTCCACACTCGCCGGGAGGTCGATCGACCTCAAGAGGTCGGCGTGGAACATGGCTCCGCCCTTGAGGACCGAGATGAGGACGGGCTCGCGGCCAGAGTAGTCGGCGGTGATCGCCTCACCGAGCGCTCGGACGCGTGACTGGATCTCCCCGGCCGTGAACAGGACGCTGGCCAACTCCTCCACGCGCGGCGATTGTAGAGGACGCGGGAGGTACTCAGCCCGTCAACACCTCGTATACCCGTCCGAACAGTCCGCTGAACGAGTCCCAGACCTGCTCGAGGAAGGAC
>JBOGVX010000225.1:0-9458 GCA_050693165.1 Actinomycetota bacterium
GACCTGGGCGATGAGCTGCTCCCGCCACTCCTCGGCAAGCTTGTCGGTCATGTCGGTCTCGATCACGCCTGGCGCGACCGCGTTGACTGTGATGCCGCGGCCGCCGATCTCGCGGGCCAGCGAGCGCGTCATGCCGACGAGCCCGGCCTTCGACGCCGCGTAGGCGCTCTGGCCGGGGTTTCCCCGCATGGCACCCACGACCGAGGTGATGTTCACGATCCGGCCCCAGCGAGCTTTCAGCATCGGGCGCATCGCTCGGCGAGCGCAGCGGAACGCGCCCGTCAGGTTCGAGTCGAGCGTCCGCTGCCAGTCTTCTGTCGAGTAGCGCAACGCGAGCCCGTCCGTCGACATCCCCGCGGCGTTGACGAGCACCGCGACCTGGCCGAGCGAGCGCTCGATGCGATCGAATGCCTCGTCGACCTCCTGGTCGGACGTCACGTCGAGCCGGACCGCCTCAGCCTTGCCGCCCGCCCCCTCTATAGCGCCGGCGGCCTCCTTGGCAGCGACCTCGTTCGAGCGGAAGCCGAGCGCCACGGCGTGTCCGCCTGCCGCGAGCGCCTCCGCGCAGGCACGCCCGATGCCGCCGCTTGCCCCCGTCACGAGCGCGACCTTCATCGAGGCGTCTCCGCGGTCCAGCGGACCAGGTTGGCGCCCCACGTAAGTCCGCCCCCGAAGGCGACCGTCAAGATCAGGTCGCCGGGGGAGAGTCGCCCGGCCCTCCACGCGTGGTCGAGCGCGATCGGCACCGAGGCCGCGGACGTGTTTCCCACGGTCTCGATGTCGAGCACGACGCGCTCCATCGGGAAGCCGAGGCGTTTCGCGACGCCCTTGATGATCCGAGCGTTGGCCTGATGGGGGATGAGCAGCGTGACGTCGTCCGCCGAGTAGCCCGCCTTGTCGAGCACGCGCTGGCAGGACTCGGCCATCGCGATCACCGCGCGGCGGAAGATCTCACCGCCGTCGGGCATGTGGATGGTGTGCTGCTTCGACGCAACCGTCTCCGCCGTTGCGGGGCGGGCGGAGCCGCCGCCGGGGATCGTCAGCGTCTCCGAGTACCGGCCGTCGAGCTCGAGCAGCGAGGTGATGATGCCCGGCTCGTCCGAGGCGCCGACCAGAGCCGCTCCGGCGCCGTCGCCGAAGAGCACCGCGGTCGAGCGATCCTCGATGTTTATGAAGCGGGACAGCACCTCGGTGCCGATCACCAGCGCCATGTCCGAGGCTCCCGCCGTGACCATCGTGTCGGCCACGGTGAGCCCGTAGACGAATCCCGCGCACGCGGCGCCGAGGTCGAACCCTCCGCCGCTCGTGCCCAGCTCCTTCTGCACGTACGCGGCGGTCGTGGGAAGCGGCTGATCGCCGGAGACTGTCGCGACGATCACGAGGTCCACGGCAGCGGGGTCGACGCCGGCGGCCTCGAGCGCGGGCCGGGCGGCGGCTATCGCCAGAGTGGACGCGGTCTCTCCGTCGGATGCGAAGTGCCGCTCGTGGATCCCGGTGCGCGTGCGGACCCACTCGTCCGAGGAGTCCGGAAACGCGTCGTTCCCGACCACCTGGTCGGGAAGCGCCGAGCCAACGCTGAGGATCCTGGAGGCTCTCGTCACGCGACCTCCGTGCGGACGACCATGAGCGGCTGGCCGGTCTGCACCGGCTCGCCTTCGTGCACGAGCATGCCGTCCAGCAGGCCCGGAACGGGGCTCAGCACGGTCGTCTTGTCGCCGCCGCCGTCGATCACGGCGACGGCCTGTCCCTTGTCGAGATGCTCGCGACCGCGCGAGAAGGTCTTGGGTGGAAGAAGCCGTACGCGCCCGGTGACCGGGGCAACCACGACTCGAAGTCCGTCCATCATTGAAGCGCTCCCTCCTTCAGGGTCTCGGCGAATGCGAGGACCTCGTCCGGTGTGCCGAGAGACACCGGTCGAGCGTGTGGGATCGATCTGCGGGCAAGCTTTGCGAGGACGTCGCCGGGGCCGGCCTCCACGAGGAAGTCGATGCCGATCTCGCCCAGCGAGTGCATCGACTGGTCCCATCGTACAGGAGCCAGCAGCTGTCTCGACGATAGGTCTCTGAGAGCGGGTCCTCGTCGCTCGGGACGGCCGCTCGCGTTGGGAATGACGGTTACCTCCGCGCCATGCATGTCCGCGGCCGCGATAGCCGCGCGAACCGCCTCGAGAGCGGGCCGCATCAACGGCGAGTGGAACGCTCCCTCGACCTTGAGTCGCACGGGACGCGCACCTCTGTCACGGGCGAGCGTCTCGGCCAGCTCGATGGCGGCCGCGCTGCCGGACACGACTGTCTGCTTGGGGCCGTTCTCGTTCGCGACGACCAGTACGCCGCCGCGGCCCGCGATCGAGCAGACCTCCCTGGCTTCCTCGACCCCCAGGCCCACCAGGGCGCTCATGGCGCTCGGCTCGGCTCTGCAGGCCTCCGCCATGGCGCGAGAACGCTCCTGCACGATCCGGCTCGCGTCGGAGAACGAGAGTGCGCCGGCCGCGACCAGCGCGGCGAACTCGCCGAGGCTGTGACCGGCCACGGCCACGGGCTTGAGGCCCGTCGACTCGAGCACGCGCCAGGCGGCGACGTCGCAGGCGAATACGGTCGGCTGGGCCACGTCGGTCTTGCTCAGGCGCTCCTCGTCACGACCGGCCTCCACGACGTCGAAGCCGAATATCTCGGAGGCCTCGTCCAGGGCGGCCGAGGACGCCTGGTGAGAGGTCCACGGATCGGCCATTCCGGGGTACTGGGATCCCTGTCCAGGGAACACGGCAGCAATGCGGGGGGCTCGGGTCACGTGGGTAAGACCGTGGCCGTGCTCGGAAGGTTACGGACCAGGGCAAACCTCCCCCTCGGTAGGTTGTGACCTGGGCAAAAGCGAAGGGGCCGGGCGTTGAGCCCGACCCCCTCTTCTCTCCCTCCGAGGAGCTAGAGAGCCTTGAACGAGGTGTACGTGCACTCCGTGCCGTTGCAGGCGCGGGCGAACACGGTGTTCTTGGAGGCGCTCAGGCCCGTGACCGTGCCGCTGAACCCGCTGGCCGAAAGGGTGGCCGGCGCGCCGTAGGCAACGGTGGAGGGCTCGGCCGCAGCGGCGGCGACGCCTAGGGACACCTGGGGTGCGACGTAGTAGGGCACGGTGCTGTTGATGTACCGGCTGACCTGTGTGTTGCTCACGGCTGCCTGGAAGGACGCCGCGACCGTCATGCCAGCGGTTCCGGCGTCCGCCGCATCGGTGTGCGTGAGGACGGCCCCCGGCTTGAAGTCGGGCGCGACCAGCCTTCCGATCTTGTCCTTGGTCTCGAAAGGCATGTCGACGGTGATCTTCTTCCCGGCGATGTCGATCGCGCCCTGGAGGAAGGCCAGGTGGAAGCAGCCCGCGACGGGGGAAGGAGACGTCGGATAGGCGGTGACACATGCACCGCGCAGCTGGAACCATGCCTGGGTAGTCGCCAGCTGCTGGATGTGGCCCACCGGGTCCTCGGTGGTTGTCGCGCTGCCTATGTTGGTGCGCTTAACCTGGATCTGGTAGGTCCGGGTGCCGATCCTGAAGCCCCACGTGTAGCGGACGCCTTCCGGTGGAACCTCCGGAGGCAAGCTGTCCAGGAGCCAGGTGAATCGAAGCCCGGCGTTGTTGGCCAGAGGCAGGATGGTCGCTCCGGTCAGCCTCAGCCCGGCAGCGTCCGCTACAGCGGTCCCCCCAACCGGTCCGGCGTTGAAAGTCGTTTCGTCCCCAACTACCGATTGCGCGGCGGAGATGGCCTCGAACGCGGCGGTACCGGTCACAGATCCACTGCCTCCGGTGACCGTCACGCCTGAGATCGATACGGTGGGCGCGGCTGACGCTTGACCGGGCAGAAGAAGAAGGCCTGCCGCGGCCAGAGCGACGAGGGGGCGTACTCGTCTCATGGTGCTTCCCTCCCTTCGGAGCTTCGAAGAGGAGGGTTCGCTTTGAGAGGTTCGGTTCCCTTTGTGCGGATGCACAGTGCCGCGGTGAGGCGTTTCGCCACGTATACGATTGGCCCTCGTGACCAAGATCGACCTGCACACACACACCGTGTTCTCGGACGGCACCTTCACGCCCACCGAGTCGGTGAAGCTGGCTCTCGAAAGGGACCTGACCGCCCTGTCGATCAGCGACCACGACTCGACCGAGGGGCTCGCCGAGGCGTTCGAGGCAGCCGATGGGACCGGTCTCGAGCTGGTTCCGGGTGTCGAGCTCTCGACGGTCCGTGAGGGCCACGGGATGCACGTCCTCGCCTACTGGGCCGAGGGCGACCAGGAGTTCCAGGACGAGCTGAGCCGGCTGCGCGACGACAGGTTCTGGCGCGGCGAGCAGATGGTCAAGAAGCTGAACGAGCTCGGTCACCCGATCTCCTTCGAGCGCGTGCAGGAGATCGCGAAGGGAAAGAACGTCGTTCGCCCGCACATCGCCCAGGCCCTTGTCGAGGCCGGCGTTGTCGACACGATCGACGCCGCGTTCACCGACGACCTGATCAAGGACGGTGGGCGTGCATACGTCGAGAAGCACGCGCTCGACCCGGTGGACGCCATAGGCCTGATCAAGCGCGCCGGCGGCGCGGCGGTCGTCGCTCATCCCGGATTGCAGCGGGAGGGCCTGGGCGTTCCGGACGACGTCCTCGACCAGATGATCGCGGCCGGCCTCGATGGGATCGAGTGCGATCATCCCGACCACGACTCCGAGGCGTCGCAGCGCTACAGGGACATCGCGCGCGATCGCGGGCTCGTCGTCACCGGGTCCTCTGACTGTCACGGGACGCGGTACGACCCGGTCAGGCTCGGCTCGGTGACCACCGACCCGACAGAGTTCGAGCGCCTGAAGGGGCGCGCCGGAAGGTGAGCTCCCAGATCGACGTGGTCTTCTTCGACGTCGGGGGCCCCATCTACGGCGACCGTCCTTACTACGAGGGGCTGCTGGCCGGGATCAAGGAGGTCCGCCCCGACGCAGATGAGGATGAGTTTTGGGCTGAGTTCCAGCGGTGCCGCCAGGACCAAAGGGGGCCCTTCACGCAACGACTCGTGGGTCTCTTCGTCGATGACGCCGACGCGGACCGCGCCATCGAGCGAGGTAAGGAGATGTGGACCTACCCGCCCGAGTCCCTGCAGCCCGACGCGAAGCGCGCCCTCGACGTGTTGCACGGCCGCTACAGGCTCGGCGTGCTCGCCAACCAGGAGCGCTGGATCCGCCAGACCATGGCTCGCGACGGCATCGACGGCTACTTCGACGTGTGGGCGATCTCCGCCGAGCTCGGCGTGGACAAGCCTGAGCCCGGGATCTTCGAGCACGCGCTGCGTGAAGCCGCGGCGCCGGCGGAGCGATGCGTGATGGTGGGCGACAGGCTCGACAACGACATAGCGGCGGCGAAGGAACAGGGCATGCGCGCGATCTGGATACTCCGCGGGGAGGCGCCGCCCGAGCCCTCGCCGGAACAGCTCGCCGTTGCCGACGCCGCCGTCGCCTCGCTGGAAGAGCTGCCCGAAGCCCTAGAGCGCCTCTAGACGTTCGCGGCGACGAGCAGCCAGGCGGCGTATGAGACGAGCAGCAGCAGGCCCACCCACCGGCCCGCCCTGGCGCGGGCGAGGAACGTCGAAGCGACGATCGTGTAGAGAACCGCTCCACCAATGAGCGCCAGCGCGGCCGCGCTGTCGATGTCCAGCGGGCGGACCAGCGCGGCGATGCCCAGCACGCCGGAACAGAAAGCCGCGAGCGTTCCGAACAGGTTCCCGGTCGCGAGGTCCGGAGAGCCGCGGCGCAACGGCAGGATCTCGAGCAGCACCTCGTCCAGGCTGACGAGGATCCCAAGAACGGCCGCGCCCACGAAGCCGTCGCTGAGCCCCGTCTCCGCCACGAACCTGGTTCCGCCGGCCACTGCCACTCCGCCTCCGAGAACCAGGAGCGCGAGCCCGCCGAGCGCCATCGCGGCCAGGCGGCCGCGGGGCCGCGGATTCTCGCCGGCCTCCTTCTCGAGGTCGTCTCCGCGCTCGCGGACGAGGTGCCCTTCTCGCACGACGATTGCCACGTACCCGGCGTAGATGCCGAGCAGCAGGCCTCCCTCGAGCCGTCCGACGAAGCGGTCCGCGATCGCCGTAGCAGCGGCGAATAGTGGGATCGCCGGGGCCAGGACCATCAGGGGTGACGGTGCGGAGACGGGACGCTTCGAAAGAAGCAGGGCGGTGCCGAACGCGCCCCCGAAGAGGAAGAGCACCGTGCCGAAGATCTCGCCGGCGGCCAGTGAGGCCTCGCCTCTCGCCGATGCCGCTACGGCTGCGCCGAGGCCCTCGAGGTCGATGCCGAACAGGAGTGCGCCGAGGACGAAGGCGGGGATCCCGAAGGATCTGGCCGCCCCGGAGGCGCCTCGAACGGCGGCCTCCGCGCCGATCCAAAGGAGAGCGGCGCCGAGCGTGAGCAGCCCGAGCGCGGCGAGCATCTGGCGCCTAGTGGTCGCTCTTACCGGTGAAGTGGAAGGACGATATCCGGAGCGCCGGTACCCTCGATGAGGAGAAGAAGAACTCGCTGGCGAGCTCCGTGTCTCGTCCTACCTGCTCGACGTCGCGCAGCGCTTCCTCGATCGACTGCGTGAACCGGAAGTTCTTGATCGGCTGCTTGACCTTTCCGTTCTCGATCAGCCAGGTGCCGTCCCTCGTCATCCCCGTGATGACGGACTCCATCGGGCGCACGATGTTCGAATAGTGGAACCGAGTGATGAGCAGCCCACGCTCGGTCGCCGCGATCATGTCCTCGAGCGATGCGTCGCCGGGCTCGAGGAAGAGGTTGAGCGGGAACGGGCCCTCGGGGTTAGGCGGGGGGAGCGCGTGGCCCGAGGAATCGGTGCCGGCCTGCTTGGCGCTGCGGCGGTCATGCACCCCGCCCTTGAACACGCCCTTGTCGATCAGGTCCACGCGCCGCTTCGGCGTGCCCTCGAAGTCGAAAGGAAGCGCGATCGTGTTCGGCGAAAGCCCGTCGTCGTAGATGGACACGAGTTCCGACACCAGCTTCTCGCCTTCCCGGCCGGAGAAGCACGAGCGGCCCTCGGCTATGCCTCGGCCGCCGAACCCGAGATAGGCGAGGAAGCCGAGTAGCGTGGCCACGGCCGCGGGCTCGAGGACGACCTCGTAGCGTCCGGGGTCGAGCCCTACCGGATCCTGGCTGTCCCTGGCCTTCGAGAACGCCAGCTCGCCGACCGACGAGGCGTCGACTTCGGCGACGCTCGGCGAGGTGATCTCGGCGAAGCCGGTCCCTCCATTACCCCCGGAGATCACGGTGGTCAGAGTCGTCTGCGTCGATGGCGCGTACGCGAAATGGCCCTCGCTGTTGGTCACGGTTACCTCGTTCGCGCTCGTCTCGAACGCTCCGGCCGCGTGGAAACCCGGCTGGGCTCGGGCGATCAGCTCGGCGACCACGTCCGCTCGCTCCGTGGGGCTCGTGTCCGCCGTCTCGTCGTCGAAGCCGTTGGCGCGCTCCGGTATAACGGTCGGTGGCGTGATCCCGGGGAACATGGGGTCAGGCGCGGCGACGCGCGCGAGCTCGAGGGCGCTGCGCGCGGCTTCCGCGGCCCCGTCCTTCGATAGGTCGTTCGTGGCGGCGACACCGACCTGTCCCCCAATGACGACGCGCACGCGTACGCCGGTGTCCTCCCGGGCGGTGCTCTGGTGGATGGCCGAGTCGGCGAAGCGCGTCAGTCCGCTCCACTCGTGGATCACGAGCACCTCGGTCGCGTCGGCGCCCGGCACCTCCATCGCCGCATTGGCCAAGTCGCGGATGTCGTCGGGACCGATGAGACCAGGCATTCAGCGCACTCCCACCTGAACGTTCCGGAACCGCGCGGGAGCCGTTCCGTGGCCGACCCTCGCGACCTGGCCCGGCTGGCCCTTCCCACAGTTGGGCGTTCCCCAGACCGTCCAGTCCTCGCGTCCGCACACCGCGTCGCACGATCCCCAGAACTCCGTCGTGATGCCTGTGTAGTTCGGGTTGCGGTACATCTCGCCCAGCTTGCCGTCCTTGATGCGCCAGGCGACCTCGCAGCCGAACTGGAAGTTGACCCGCATGTCGTCGATCGACCAGGAGGTGTTCGTCGACATGAAGAGCCCGTCCTTCGTGTCGCCGATCAGCTCGGCGAGCGTGCCCTCGCCCGGCTCGAGGTTGATGTTCGTCATCCTGATCAGCGGAAGGTTCTGCCAGCCGTCGGCGCGCATCGTCCCGTTCGACCTCTCGCCGAGCATGGCGGCGGTCTCTCGGCTCGAGACGAATCCCCGGAACACCCCCTCGTCGACGACCGTGACCCGCTGGGCGGGCACTCCCTCGTCGTCGTACCCGAAGGTGCCGAGGCCACCGTCCAGCGTGGCGTCCGCGGTAACGGTCACCTTCGGCGAGGCGTAGCGGAGCTCGCCACGGCTCTCGGGCGACAGGAACGAGGTGCCCGCGTAAGCCTCCTCCATCCGAAGCACGCGGTCGAGCTCGATCGGGTGCCCGACCGACTCGTGGACCTGCAGGACCATCTGCTGCGAGTCGAGGATGAGGGTCGTGTCCATCGACGGGCAATCCTTGGCCGAGATGAGCTCGACGGCCTCTGATCCGATCCGCTCCGCCTCCTCGACCAGACCGATGCCCCGGATGTGCTCGTATCCCGCGGCGGCGAGGTGACCTCGGAACGAGTTCGGGTACGACCGGCGCTGCATCTCGCCGTCGCCTATCGCCGTGGCCTCGATCCCGCCACCGGAGTGGAGTATCTCCTGCTCGATCGCCGCGCCTTCAGTCGTCGCGAAGGACTGGCGCTTGCGGTAGAAGTCGAGCATCGCCTCGCCGAACGACAGCCCGTTCACGTTCTGCATCCGGCGCGACGCCTCCATCAGCAGCGAGACCTTCTCCTCTAGCGGAACGGTGAACGGGTCCTCCGCGAAGGGCGTGCGCCACGTGTCGACGATCGGCTCGACCTCGGCGAGCTCCACCGGGTCTCGGGGGAGCCTCGAGGCGGCACGAGCGATCTCGACGGCGAGCTTGGCGGTGCGAGCGATGTCCTGCTCGGTCGTCCTCGCGGTGGCCGCGAAGCCCCAGTACCCGCCGGCCAGGACGCGCACGCCGATCCCCTCGGAGGTGGAGCGGTCGATGCCCTCCATCTCCTGGTTCTTGACCGAGAGGGATTCGCCTTCCTCCGATACCCATCGGGCATCTGCATAGTCGGCGCCCTCTTTCCGGGCGATCTCTACGGCTTGTTTGACCAGGTCGAGCAGCTGGGCCTCCCTCGGCGAGGTGCGTAGCCTAACGGCCCGGGGTGACAGGTGGCGAGTTTTTTTGTCCATCTGCACAGAGGGGATGGGCGAGCCACCGGAGAACCCTTCCCTCAGAGACCAGCCCGAGCGCCCTCTCGGGACCTGGTGTGGCGCCGGGGGTGTGCCCGCACCCCGGCGCCTTTCTCTTTGTATGTTCTGCCCAAACTCGGAGGTGCGTACATG
>JBOGVX010000226.1:0-3045 GCA_050693165.1 Actinomycetota bacterium
TGCCCAGGTTCTCTGGGCACTAGTGGTAAGCGGACGTCCCCGGGTTTCCGGGCGTGCTACTCGGGGGCCCGGTCCAGGCCGCGACGGATCGCGTAGCGCATGAGCTCGTAACGCTTCCGCATCTGGAGCTTGGTAAGGATGTTCTGGACGTGGTTCTGGACCGTCTTGGCGCTGATGAAGAGCTTACCGGCGATCTCTCGGTACGTGTATCCCTTTGCCACCAGCTTGAGGACTTCATTCTCCCGCGGGGTGAGGGTCGGCTCAGCGGGGTCGCGACCGGACACTCGCCGGAGCTCGTCCAGCACCAGACCCGCCAGCGAGGGAGTGAAGACCGGCTCTCCTGCGTTGACCCTGCGGACGGCGTCGATCACTTCTCCCGAGGGCGTGCTCTTGAGCAGGTAGCCATGAGCCCCCGCTTTGACCGCCTCCAGGACGTCAGCCTCCTCGCCCGAGGCCGAGAGCACCAGAACTCGCACGTGAGGGGACTCCTCAACGATCTGTCGGATCGCGTCGGCACCGCCCACGGTGGGAAGCTTCAGATCCATCAGGACCACCTCAGGCATCGCCTCGCGCGCGAGATCGATGGCTTCGCCGCCGTCGGACGCTTCTGCGACGAGCGCCGCGACCCCGGATGCCTCGAGGTCGCCTCGGATGCCGTCCCGCCAGATCGGATGGTCGTCCACGACCATGACCCTGATCTTCTCTCCGCTCCGGCGGTCGGTGCCCCCCGCGGCGCTCATCCGCCTGCCCGCTCAGGTCGCGAGGGGATGACGAACTCCACCTCGGTGCCGGTCCCGGGCGCGCTGAGCACCCGCATCCCGCCGCCCAACTGCTCGACACGCCCCTTCATGCTCCTCAGCATTCCCAGCTTCCCGGCCTCCTCGAGCCGTTCCTCGCGGTAGACGAACCCGGTCCCATCGTCCCGGACGGTGACAGTGAGCATCCCAGCTTCCTCCTCGGCGAACACGGATGTCCTGGTTGCGCTGGCGTGTTCGACGACATTCTCCAGGGCCTGGCGGACGGCAGCGGCCAACTCCTCGACCTCTCGGATCGGCCGCCATAAAGGACCGACCGCGCCTACGGTCACCGGGATGCCGGTCACGGTCCGGGCCACCGCCTCCAGAGCATCGCGAAGTGAGGACCTCCCCGAAGGGGCGGTTTGTGGTTCGCGCGCGATCATCGCGCGCAGCAGTTGCTCTTGGCTCCCGGCCAGTTCCGCGAGCGTGGCCACCTCGGAGCCCTGAACGTTCTCCTGGGCTCCCAATTCATGACCGCGCTTGTGGACGAAGGCCAGCGATTGGAGCACCGAGTCGTGGATCTGGCGTGCAATGGATTCCCGTTCCTCCAGCCGCGCGGCACGCTCCCGCTCCCGCATGGCCTCTTCGACCGCGGATCGGAGCTGCGCAGCCGAGCGGTGCAGGACGCGGGACACGCTCCCCACCGCCAGGCCCGTAACCGCATAGATGACGACTCCTGTCACGAGGTTCTGGACCTCGCCCCGGCTCAGGTCGGCGAGAGCGACGCCGTTCACCGGGCGGTTGAGGATGCTTGCTAGGCCGACCGTCAACCCCGCCGCCAGCCCCGCTATTCGACCTCGAGCGGCCCCCCAGGCGATGGCGGTGGTGTAAGGGTAGAAGCTCGTGTAGCTGGGTTGCTCCCCGAGGATATCGCCGGACTCGATCACGTAACCGGAGGCCAGCACGAGCCCGAAGCTCAGGACGAGGTCCGCCACGAGTGTGGCCGTGCGCAAATGCTCGGGCGATGCAGTGAACCAGGCGGCCCACAAGGCGGCCATGGCGATCCCCAGCCAGGCGATGGCTGGCTCGCGGAACGGCCGGTCGGCGGAGAACGCTAGGGCCCCCATCCACCCGATCGAGGCCCACCGAAAGATGACGACCGCGACCCAGAGGTTGCGCCGGGCCCGCTCGGGCTCCGAGATGGCGCCGGTCGTCGGTGACGCCGACGGGGCCGGGCCGTGCCCCGGAGTCAACCCGTCTGAGGCCATAGATAGGACCATCGGAATGATATCCAAGCGTGGCCCGGGCGGAACTGTTAGTCCGGGCGGAGCTTCATCTCGCTCCCAAAGCCTTCAGCGCTCCACGACCAGCGACCTCCCGGCGATACGCACGGAACGGCGAACGCACCGGCCAGGCTCTCCTCTTCCCTGACTACTGCTGATATTGAGGAAGGATCGTGCCGTTCTTGACGTAAGTCAGCGCCGCGGACACGTCGTAGGCGTGGATGGCCGTAGTGAGAGGAGCCAGGCTGTTCGACAGGCTCTCGATCTCACGGCCGTGGAAGTAGCCCGCCCGCTCTTGTGCGTCCGTGAAGCCCAAGATCAGCGATGCGTGGAACCGCTGGTCGGCCGGGTTGTCGTGCGCGACGTTCGGGGTGTCCCAGAGCTTCTTGTTCCAGGGCAGGAAGGTCTGGGTTCGCAGTTCCCTCAGGATGCCGGTGCCTGCGAGGGCGGGCGCGAGCTCCTTGTTGATGAGCTTCCGGAATTCGCCGGCACCGACGCCATCCTTCCGCCTGAGGTAGACCAGGGCTCGGGCGCCCACCTCCTCGCCGGGCGCTGCCACCTCGTACCAGCGGGACCAGTTCGGCAGACCGGCGTAGAGCAGGGTGCGCCGGAAGACATTGATTTCGTCCTTGAACGCGAGTTGGGTGTGCTTGCGGCCCAGCAGCGGGGACAGGAGCGACCGGAAGGTGACCTCCGCGACGCCGTCGATCTTGCGTTCGACGGGGATGTCGGTCTCGACGCCAGGGGTCGCCGGCCACAGGCCCGGGTTCACCTCGGCGAGGTGGATCTGCCGGTACTCCTCCAGGCCCGGCGTGGCCGAGATGATCTTCGAGTGCGGTCCCTTCCAGTGGTCCATCCCCGTCTGACGGGGCTGGTCGGTGCGCACCCACAGCAGGACGGAGGAGGAGAAGTGCTTCCTCACGCTCACCCGGGTTTCAGACAGTGACGTGCTCATCTCACTCCTCCTTGGTGCAGTTGCGGTGGTCAGCGGCCGAGGAACTCGACGGCGACGGGGGCGAACGTGT
>JBOGVX010000227.1:0-5764 GCA_050693165.1 Actinomycetota bacterium
GGCCAGTTGGTACTGGAAAGGAACTGCCTTCGTCTTTCAAGGGAGAGTCGAGGAACAATGATGCTGCTGTGGCCTGACGAAATGGAGCTCCGAGGCCCTCGTCACAACCTCCGGATTCTTCGTGGTAACCATGTCAAGGCGCGCGTGGGCGATGAGATCAACGTTGGCGGCGGTCAAATCAGTGAGAAGGTCGCAAATCGTCTTGCAACCATACCCTCCCGCTGTCAGAGGAGGCCGTATTGCCTGGTTGTATCTCTGAACCGCATTTAGGGCGCCGACGGAATCGCTCGACCCCGAATTCTCTTATCCAGGCTAGGAGGATTCTGCCAACCGGCCGTCGTTAGTCCTGAGGATCGCTGTAATTGGGTTGCCGACCCGGCTTCATCGGGGGGCCGGGTCCTGTGCGTGATAGCAGGGGGGATGGATCCGCACAAGAACACGCATGCGCGGACACGATCGACGGAGTCAGAGGAGCCGAGGCGCCCCTGCACGAGCTGTACCACCTGGATGGTTTGCTCGTACTCGACAGGGTGGCCTCGGCCGCGGAGGTTTTGGCGCGGAAGGTGTACGGGAAGGTAGTAGGACCAGCCCCTGGCCACCGCGGTCTCCGGGGAGGAAACCGGGCCCTCGAGTCGAATCTGTACGAGATGCCCGCGACGAGGGAGGGATTCACCATGCGCCGATCCGCCGTTCTGCTCCTTGTTCTTGCCATGTCCGGTCTCGTGACCTTCGCTGGGCCGGCGAGCTCGACCATCGAGGTCGAGCGCACCAATGAGTACGTCTGGACCGAGGAGTTCTTCGCCTCGGGCGACGGCACGTCGCTGCACGCCGACGTGTTCCTGCCCGCTTGGGCGGAGGCGGGCGAAAAGTTCCCAGTCATCGTCTCGGTCGGTCCCTACTTCGCCACCGCCATCAATCAGGTCGGCCCGACGCTGCGCTTCGAGGACATGTTCGAGGAGGGCCGCCCGTTCGAGCGCGGCTTCGCCTATGTCCAGGTCGACTCGCGTGGTTACGGTGGCTCGGCCGGCTGCTACGACATGGGCGGGCGCGGCGAGCGCATGGACGTCAAGGCAGCGGTCGAGTGGGCCGCCAGCCAATCTTGGTCGACCGGCCGGGTCGGCATGTGGGGCAAGAGCTACGACGCTTGGACACAGGTCATGGCCCTCGCCGAGGACCCCGATGGGCTCGAGGCGGCGATCATCCAGGCGCCCCTGATCGGCCTGTACGAGGGCATCTATGAAAACGGTGTCGGCTTCCAGACCGGCTGGCGCAACATCGGCACCTCGTACCTCCTGTACGACGCCCCGCCTAATGACCCGTTCGGGAGCGAGCCGCAGGAGCTGATCAACGGGGCTCAGTTCAACCCCGCCTGCTTCGCCTACATCAGCGCGATGAACCAGAACCATGTCGAGAGCGCCCCCTACTGGCGCGAGCGTGACCTCAAGGTCCCGGCCGCCGACACCGACGTGCCAGTGTTCTGGACCCACGGCTTCTACGATCAGCAGACCAAGGCCAACAACTTCATGCCGGTCTGGAGCGAGATCGAAAGCCCGAAGCGTGCCTGGTTCCACCAGTCCGATCACGCCCGCGGCAGCGAGGTCGCGCGGGTCGGCCGGGCGGGCTGGATGGACGAGGCTATGGCGTTCCTCGAGCAGTACCTGATGGACGTCCCCGCCCCCGACCTGCCCACGATCGAGGTGCAGGACACTGAAGGCGCTTGGCGCTCCGAGGACGCCTGGCCGCCGAAGGACGCGAGCCAGCACCGCTTCCCGATGCTCGGCGGCACCTACGCAGACAAGTCCGGGAACAGCGCCGGTGCCCCTAACAATGGGGTGTGGACCTTCACGCAGCCGGCCCCGTACGACCTCCGCGCCAGCGGCACCTACGAGGTGGCGGTCGACGCCGCCTCCACGGCTCCTCTGGCGAACATGGTGACGCTGCTGTACGACGTGGGTCCCGATGGTGAGGCCACGATGATCCAGCGGGGTGCCAAGCTCATCGACGGCTCGGGCCCCGCCTCGTTCGACTCGCTGCCGCAGGACTGGATCCTGCGCGAGGGTCACCGGCTCGGGCTGTTCATATCGGCCTCTGACTCGACCTTCTTCTTCCCGCTGCACACGCAGGGCGATGTCACGGTCAAGAGTGGCACCTGGTCGGTCCCGTTCCTTCGGTACGAGCGGACACCCGACCTCGAGGGCGAGCCGGCGCAGCCGCAGACGACGCGCGTCTTCACCACGTCGCTGTCGTCTTCGCTGATCGAGTCGCGGACCGTCGAGGCGCCGTTCCCGGCCGCCCCGATCGCGCAGGACTGAGCAGAGGCACGAGTCTCAAGCCTGGCCCCCACGAAAGTGGGGCCAGGTGATTTCTCGGGTCCAGTGCGTCGGTAGCTTGAGGGCGCGCCCTCTTCCCTATCGCCATCGGCAGGGAGCGCCTCCGCTCTTCGGAGTCGATGGAGCTGCTCGGCCCGGAGAAACCTCTGGAGCGCATCCGGGCTGCCGCCTCGTTAGGTGCCCAAGGAGGAAACCGGGCCGGAAGCGTCGAATCCATCCCTATGAAAATTCGCCCGTATCTCCTCACCCTGCTTCTTCTCGTCCCCGTCGGCCTAAGCAACGTCCAATCGGCACTGGCCGCGAACGCCCCGGCCGGCTCCACCTGGACCAGCGTGTACTTCCCGTCCAGGGATGGAACGCTCCTGCACGGCGACCTCCTCAAGCCGAGTGCCGGCTGCCCTGAGGGGGGCTGTCCGGTGATCGTCTCGATCGGTCCCTACTTCGGACATGGGACCCAGGGTGGCAACGCCCCCCTTGTGCCGACCCCGACCTACGCGGGGCCCTCTGACCGCTTCTACGACTTCATCGCCCACCAGTTCGAGGGCAAGGGCAACATCTTCCAGCAGGGCTACGCCTGGCTCCAGGTCGACTCCCGGGGCTACGGCGTGTCCGGCGGATGCAACGACTACGGTGGCCTCGGCGAGCAGCAGGACGCCGCCGCTGCCGTCGAGTGGGCCGGCACCCAGGACTGGTCCAACGGCAACGTGGGCATGTGGGGCAAGTCCTACGACGCATGGACCCAGGTCATGGCGCTGCGCCAGAACCCGCCGCACCTGGAGGCCGTGGTCATCCAGTCGCCGATCATCGACGGTTACGGCATCGCGTACGTGAACGGCGTTCACCACGACGCCCTCTGGTACTCGACCACGAGCCTGTACATGCTCTACGACTACCAGCCGCCGTCCGTCGATCAGGCGACCAACCCGAACATCGTCTACCCCGTCCTCGGTACGGCCACCGATCCGTGCTGGGCGGAGCAGCAGACGCTGATCGCCGCCGGCTGGGACCGGGACGGTCTTCCCGCCGCCGAGTACTGGCGGCAGCGTGACCTTCGCCCCGAGGCCAGCCGCAACGACGACGTGGCGGTCTTCTGGTCCCACGGCTTCAACGACATCAACACGAAGCCCGACCAGATCTTCGGCGTGTACGGGCCGCTCAACGACCTACCGGAGTCCGACCACCGCGCATGGTTCGGCGAGTGGGCGCACTTCCGAGGGAACGAGGCCAACCACACCGGCCGCACCGGGTTCCTGGAGGAGACGCTCGACTGGTTCGACCACTACCTGAAGGGCGAGCCGTTCGAGTACAGCGCCAACGCGCAGAACGTTGTCGAGGTACAGGACCAGGAAGGCGTCTGGCGGACCGAGGCGCAGTACCCGCCCGCCGATGTCAACATGGTCTCGCTACCGATCCGTAACGGCAGCTACACCGACAACAACAGCTCGGCAGCCACTGCCGGGTACTGGACGTACTCCCAGCCGCTCGAACACGACCTTCGCATCTCGGGCGAGCCCGAGGTCACGGTGACGGCGGACATCCAGGGAGCGTTCGCGAACATGATCGGCGTCCTGTACGACTACGAGGACGGCTCCGCCAAGGAGATCAGCCGCGGCGCGATCCGCTTCGAGGGCGACGGAAAGGTCACGTTCACGCTACACCCGCGCGACCACATCATCCGCGCGGGTCACAGGCTGGCGTTCCACGTGACCAGCGGGCATCCGCAGTTCCTGCCGCACCCGTCGCAGACCACAGTGGCCATCTCGCAGGCTTCCGTCAGCGTTCCGTTCCTTACCTACGAGCGGATCAGCAACCTAACGGGGAACCCGGCGTCCTCGACGTCCCGGAACCTCACGCCGACGTTCACCGAGGCGGCCGTGGTGCTCATGCCACTCCCCGGACCGATGGTTCCCTACCCGGACCAGGCCACGCAGGAGGAGTACCAGCCGACGGTCACCACGCCGGCGGGCTAGGAAGCGCCCTTTCGGAGTGAGCCCGCCACAAAGCAAGGGAGGGAGATCTTGTTGCCCGCAACAATTCGTCGACGACGCGCCGTGCTGCTGCTCGCTGTGTGCCTTTCAGGTTCACTCGTCCTAATGCCGCGGGTGGCGACAGCGCTACACTCTAACCAGCGGCCTTGTCAGGAGCTAGATAACTCAACAAAGGAGCAGATAGGGATCATCGAGCCCGGTCAGCCCAGCGGCAAATTTGGGACCTTTGCCAACATCCGTGTCGCTCGCCTGAACCCAAAGCCATCCACTGCTGTAGTTGACTCTATCTACCTGTGGGGCCCCTTCTCCAACCAGGGGCCCAATTTCATGGAGGTTGGCTGGTTATGGAATGCAGGAATTAGCGAGGGTCCCACCCCGATAAGAAACGAACCGCGAGTGTTCCTCGCTTACAGTCGCGATGGCGTTTACGAAGCCTACGACTCTGGGAGCGGATCCGGATATGGACCGCTGAATGAAGACAGTTTCCACGAGTTCAGAATCCGAGCGAATCCCGACGGAGATCACCCCCATAGGTTCGACGTGAAGCGCGATGGCGAGATTGTGGACACGGTCCAAAACAAGTTCATGAAAAGGGGATACGCGCTTGCTGGGATTGAAGCGTTCGCTAAGTGCGAGAGCATGAGAGCCGTATACAACAACATGCAGGTTTGCGAGGCAACGGAGGGACCATCCGTCTGCGGATGGCATCCATGGGGAGGAGTAGGGAAGGCCGAGGGCGATCGAAGCAGGTATTGGTACCTAGAGAGCTACACCTCGTCCTCGGATCAGTTTTCCATCAATCATTGCCCAGAGCCCGAGTGTCCCGATCGATTGGCAGCTGCTCCGCGCGGGCCTGGTGAGATTCCGTGTGAGGACGAGTTTGTTCCAGGCCCTTGCTGGTCAGCTTGGCGCCAGATCCCGTCAAGTGTTGCCTCTGGTGTGGATGGAACCACTTGGGCCTACACAGAGGCTTGCATCGCCGCTCTTGGCGCTGAAGGCAAGGTTCTGACGCGATGTATCGATGATGAAGCTGATAAGAGCTGGACCAACTGGGTCGATCTGGGCGCCCCCATAGCCGGGATCGGGTCGGCAGGGGCCGCTATTGGAGATCCTTCTATTACCTCCCTAGGAGGTTCGTACGTGCACAAGTTGGTATTCGTGCGGGGTCCGGGCAATCAAATCTGGACTAAGGGATGGCATGGCAGTGCTTGGCACGACTGGTCCTCGATTGGTGCCCCCACAGCCGCGCCAGTGACGCCAAGTTTGCCGTTCGGAGCAACTTCTTCCCCGGACGCAGCAGGAGATGAACAAGGAACTGTCGCAGTGGCTGTGCGGGGCCCAGACAACGCCATTTGGGTGCGAATCAGAAAGGCTGGAAACTGGGACCTGTGGACCTCGTTGTCCGGAACTGCAACCTCTGACCCCTCTGTCATTTCGGACTCCTTG
>JBOGVX010000228.1:0-23943 GCA_050693165.1 Actinomycetota bacterium
ATCCACGTGTAGCCGACCATCGCGCGTCGCGCGAACGTCGGTACGATCATCGCGACGAGCGCGATCGACGGCAGGAAGGTGATGTAGACCTCGGGATGGCCGAATAGCCAGAACAGGTGCTGCCATAAGAGGACGTCGCCGCCGGCAGCCGGCTTGAAGTAGTTGGCGCCGAAGATCCGATCGAAGCCCAGCTCGAACAGCGCGATCGCGATGACCGGCATAGCGAACAGGAGCAGGAAGTTCACGACCAGCGTCATCCAGACGAAGACGGGCATCCGCATCAGGGTCATCCCCGGCGCGCGCTCGTTCAGGATCGTGACGATGAAGTTGACGGCCGCCGCCAGCGAGGCGACGCCGAGGATCTGCAGGCCTAACGCGTAGAAGTCGACCCCATGGCCTTTCGAGAGCACGCTCTGGTTCGCGTAGCAGAACCATCCGCAGTCCGGCGCCCCGCCGAGGAAGAACGACGAGATCAGGAACACGCCGCCCAGCACGAACACCCAGTAGGAGAAGGCGTTGAGCCTGGGGAACGCGACGTCGCGAGCCCCGATCATCAGCGGGATCAGGTAGTTGAAGAAAGCCGCCGACAGGGGCATGACGACCAGGAAGATCATCGTCACGCCGTGCATCGTGAAGATCTGGTTGTAAGTGCTCTCGTTGAGGAACGTGTTCTCGGGCCGAGCCAGCTGGATCCGGAGGAGGAGTGCCTCGACTCCACCGACGATGAAGAAGACGAAGGCCGTGACCCCGTAAAGGATGCCGATCCGCTTGTGATCGACCGTCGTAAGCCAGGAGACGAGACCGTGGGTCGCCTTCGGACGGCGGAAGAACGGCTGGCGGGTGGGAACCGCTATCGACATCGGGGCTCCATGCTACGAACGCTCGCTCCGACCGTCACCCCAGGCTCCTGAGGTACTCGACCAGAGCCTCGATCTCGTCTTCGTTAAGGCCGTAGTCCGGCATGTTCGAGCCGGCCTTTACCGCGGGCGGATCGCGCAGCCACTCGGCCAGTCCCTCCTCGGTGTTGGGGAGCATCCCCGCAGCGATGGTCTGCCTGCCGGCGAGGTGCGTCAGGTCCGGGCCCGGGATCGGCGGGGGAGGAGCGTTGGGGTCGGGCTCGGGGCTCACTCCTGCGATCACGTGGCAGGCGAAGCAGGTGGGCAGTGTCGCCGCGGCCAGGCCGCCCTCTTCGGGTGCCGCCGCCTCCGCGAGCTGCTGCTGTACCCAAGCATCGAAGTCGGCCGGGGTTTGCGCCACGACCGTGAACTTCATGTTCGCATGAGAAAGGCCGCAGAACTCCTGGCACTGGCCCTTGTAGGTCCCGGGCTCGTCGGCGGAAAGATTCAGGATGTTGGTGCGACCCGGCACGACGTCCTGCTTGCCCGCCAGCCGCGGCACGGAGAACGAGTGGATAACGTCCTGGGACGTCAGCTCCATCACGACCTGCTCGCCCGCAGGTATGTGGACCTCGTTGGCCGTCACCACGTCGAGGCCGGGGTAGCGCACCTCCCACCAGAACCTGTGCGCCTTGACCTCGACATGCATGGCGCCCTCGGGTGACTCCGCCAGGTCGAAGATCGTTCCCACTGTGGGCACCGCCACGCCCGCCAGGAGAAGGGCCGGGATGATGGTCCAGGCGATCTCCAGCCTCGTGTTCCCGTGCACCTGGCGCGGGGTGTCACCGGGGGAGCGGCGACGGAAACGCCAAAGGACGTACACGAGCCCGCCCTCGACCAGCACGAAGACCGCGACTGCGATCCAGAAGACCAGCCAGTAGAGGTCGGCCTGCTTCTCCGCCACGGGGCCTGCCGGGGCCAGGGAGTTGTACGGGTAGTCCTTGGTGCACGCGGCGAGGAGAGCCGCCAGCGCGGTCGTGAACAAGGCGAGACTGAGGAACCTGCTCTTCCCCCGGCGGCTCACGGCGCGATTTGTAGCACACACATCGGGGCTTATCCTTTCGCCGCCAGAGGTTCACCGCATCTGGGGCAGAAGGCAGTGGCTCTCGACGCCACCCTTCCGCAGCTCCCGCAGACGGTCGGCCTGGCTCGTCCGCGCATCAGAGCTCGGATCCAGAACCCCGCCACCACCAATGCGATCACGAGCGTGGCGAGCTCTCCGAGGACGTGCCAGCCGTGCTGCTCGATCAGGCGAGTGACCACTACCGGCTCCTCAGGATCTCGTCGACCGCGGCGGCCGCGAAGAGCAGGCCGAGGTAGGTGATCGAGTAGCGGAACATGGCCATCGCGGCGGCGGCCCCTCGGTCTCGCATAACCCTGATCGCGTACCAGACGAGCAGGGCCCCGAGCCCGGCCGCGGCGACCAGGTAGAGCAGGCCCAGGTCGGCGACGGGATAGAGGATCAGCGACACGGCCACGACGAGCAGCGAGTAGAGGAAGATCCATAGCGCGGTCACGCGCGGTCCTCGAACGGCGGGAAGCATCGGTACCCCCGCGGAGCGGTACTCGCCCGCGTATCGGAGTGCGAGCGCCCAGAAGTGCGGCGGCGTCCAGACGAAGACGGTGGCGAAGAGCACCCACGCGGGGAGCCCAACTCCGCCGGTCACCGCAGCCCAGCCGACAAGAGCGGGAACCGCGCCCGCAGCTCCACCGATCACGATGTTCTGTGGCGTCGAGCGCTTCAGCCCCATCGTGTACACGAACACGTAGAACGCCGCCGCGGCCAGCGTCAGCAAGGCCGCTAGCAGGTTCACGGTCATGGCGAGGCACGCGAAGGCCAGGACGATCAGCGCCGTCCCGAAGCGCAGCGCGTCGCCTGGTGGCACCCGGTGCGCGGGGATGGGCCGCCGTCGTGTTCGGGCCATGATCTCGTCGATGTCGCGATCCAGGTAACAGTTGATCGCGTTGGCGCCTCCGGCGGCGAGCGTTCCGCCAAGGAGGGTTGCCACCATCAGCCCGGCCGGCGGCACGCCGTGAGCGGCGAGGACCATGGCGGGGACGGTTGTGACGAGCAGCAGCATGATGATGTCGGGCTTCATCAGCTGCACGTAGGCGCCGACCGTCTCCCGCACCTGCTTCGGCTTGGCCCGGTCGGCCGCCGGAGTCAACCTGCGGATGGCCGTGATCAGCGCGACCATCGAGGCCCACGCCAGGCTGCTGCCGGCGACGTGCGCGACTCGGGCGGCGGTGGATAGCTCGCTCAGCACGGCAACCGCCCCGATCGCCGTCTGAACGAGCAGCAAGCCGAACGCCGTCCAGGCGAGCCCCCGCAGCGCCGGCGAGGGCACGCGCCGCGCCCGCCAGGCCAGCCATCCACCGAAGCCGAGACTCACCAACGCGAGAGCGCGGTGGGCGAAGTGGACGGCCGGGTCGACGGAGTCGAGGCCGGGTATCAGCGATCCGCCCATCAACGGCCAGTCGAGGAAGGCGAGTCCCGCGTGCTCACCTCGGACGTAGGCGCCGACGACCAGCACGGCCGCCATCGCCGCGGCCGTCCCCCACGCCAGCCGAGCGAATCCGGGGTCCGAGCCCCCCCCTTCCGTCGGTTTGCTCACCCTGGCGGCGGTGGCGGAGATCACGACGAGCGCAACCAGGGCCATCCCGACGACGAAGTGGATGGTGACGGTTAGCTGGTCCGGGCCGGAAAGGATCCGCTCCCGACCGATCGCCGCCTGGACTATCGCGACGAACAGAGCGGCGACCATCGGCCACACGACCGCCGACTCGCCACGATGCCTCCGCCACGCGACCCAGGCCGTGGCGAATATCAGGATGCCGGTTATCGCGGCGGCGAGCCGGTGGGAGTACTCGATGATGGTTGAGAACTCGAGCGGTGGGAGCCACCGGCCGAGACACTTGGGCCAGTCCGGGCACGCGTCTCCGGAGCCCGTGGCGCGCACCGCGCCCCCGATGGCCACCAAGAGGAGGGTCGAGACCGCTGTTGTCGTGGTGAGCTTGCGGAGAAGCGGCATGCGCCGCAGGAGTGTATCTCCGGTTCGGTGGGCGTTTCGGCGGCGTTCGGGCAGGATGAGGGCATGACCCATCGTTTCCGGGCCCTGACGCTCCTTCCCTTTATCCCCCTCATCCTGTTGGCTGCGTGCGGGGGCAGCCCCGATGGGCAGGCCGAGACGCGGCAGAAAGCGGATGAGCGGCCTCTGCAGCTGGCTTACGAAGGGCTGTGCGACGCGGCAGCGCTGTCCGAGGAGGGAGACGCGTGGGGCGCCGCCAACGAGTTCGGCTCCAACACCCACGCGTATCTCCACGAGCTCGCCGCGAGCCTTTCCAGCATCGACCGCGCGGCGGCCGCCAGGCTGCTCGAGGCGAAGGAGCGTCTCGAATCGGTGATCAACACCCCGGACGAGGCGGATCCCGTGGAGCTAACACGGCTCCTCTCCGACATGAGAGAGGAGCTGGGAAACGCGGCCGTCGCTGCCGGTCTGGACGAGCCGAGCTGCCAGGGAGACGCGGATTGAGCAAGCTCAGGTACGCAGCGGTGATCGTGTGCCTGGTGACCGCGGCATGTTCCGGATCCAAGGGCGGGTCCGACAACGGGGGAACGCCCGGGGC
Organism: Actinomycetota bacterium; assembly: GCA_050693165.1. GTDB lineage: Bacteria > Actinomycetota > UBA4738 > UBA4738 > CALAEC01 > CAZKFH01. The sequence continues at coordinate 4,524 of JBOGVX010000228.1, forward strand.
CGAGCTGACCGCCGAGGTCGCGAGCTTCGACCTCGCGGCGGGGTTGCCCACTCGATTCCTCATCGGGCTCTCCGTGTTCGAAGAGAGCGGGCAGCTGGCCGTGTCCGGCGGGTCCATCGATCTCTCGTTCTCATTCCTCGGCGAGGGTCAGGCGACGGGCAGCGAGCCGTACATGGACGCGACCGCCGAGTTCCTTCCGATCCCCGGGACGTCGGGTCCCATTTCGGATCAGCCGGTCGCCGCGCCAGCAGCGCAGGGCCGAGGTGTGTACTCGCTCTACGACTTCGAGTTCGACCGCCCCGGGTTCTGGGAGGCCGAGGCCACGGTCGATCTGCAGGGCCGGAGCACCATGAGCGCGACCTCCGCCTTCGAGGTGCTACCCGGGCCTCTCGTTCCCGCGCCCGGGGATCCCGCGCCGAAGGTCGACAACCTGACGCTCGACACGAAGGACGCCCCCAAGGAAGCGATCGACTCGCGAGCGGGGCTTGGTCCGATACCGGACCCCGAGCTCCACCAGAAGACAGTTGCCGAGTCGATCCGCGACGGCCACCCGGCGCTCGTCGTGATCGCGACGCCCGTCTACTGCGTCAGCAAGTTCTGCGGCCCGGTAACTGACATGGTTCAGGAACTGGCCGCCGAGTACGGGGGTCGCGCCGACTTCATACACATCGAGGTCTGGCGTGACTTCGAGGGACAGGTGGTCAACAAGGGTGCCGCGGACTGGATCCTTCGCGAGGACACGTTGCAGGAGCCCTGGGTCTTTCTCGTCGGGGCCGACGGCCGAGTCGTCGAGCGATGGGACAACGTGGCTACGCGGCAGGATATCGAGCCCTACCTGCAGGACCTGCCGCTACTCGAGGGGTGACGGGTGGCCGAGAGTCGCGCGCCGGCCTCCATCGACCTGCCCCCGGAGTGTGACGAGCTCGTTGCCCGCACCGAGGTAGAGCTAAAGGCATTCGTCTCCGCGCAGCGCGCGATGACTCGCCAGGATCCGTCGGTCGACCTCCTCTTCGCCGAGCTGAAGCGGCTCATCGATGCGGGCGGCAAGCGTCTGCGTCCCCTCTTCTGCTGCCTCGGTCACCTGGCCGCCGGGGCGGAGATCGGCGAGGAGGCGATCCGCGCGGCCGCGGCCCTCGAGCTCCTGCATACATTCGCGATCGTCCACGACGACGTCATGGACGCGTCGCCATCTCGGCGTGGCGCGCCCTCGTCGTGGGCCCACCTCGCGGAGGAGCATCGCCGCAACGGCTACCCGGGAGACGCCGACGCCTATGGCATCGCCGGCGCGGTGCTCGTGGGCGACATGGCGCTCGTGCTCGCCGACCGCGCGCTGCTCGAGTCGGGCTTCTCGAACGAGCTTCTGCAGCCGGCGATGCGCCGCTACGACCGCATGAGGGTCGAGGTCGTCTCGGGCCAGTACATGGACGTGCTCGCCGCACATCGCGGGGAGGCGACCGAGGCCGAGGCCCGTCGCATCGCGGTCCTGAAGTCGGGTGGGTACACGGTCGAGGCCCCCGTTCAGATCGGGGCGATCCTCGGTGGGGCGTGGGAGGACCTGCTCGGGCCGCTCTCGCGCTACGGGGTCGCGCTCGGCGAGGCGTTCCAGCTCCGCGACGACGTGCTGGGGACATTCGGTGATCCCGACGTGACGGGCAAGGATCGGGACTCCGACCTGCTCGAGGGGAAGCGCACGGTCCTGCTGGCCAAGGCCCTCGCAGCCACGAGCGGGGACGACCGAAAGCTCCTCGAAGAAACGGTCGGGGCCGCGAATGTCTCGCCCGACGACCTGCAGCGGATCAGGAAGGTCATCGAGGCGAGCGGGGCGCTCGAGGCGACGCTCGACCTCATCGATGAGCTGGCCGCTCGGGCGAAGGAAGCGCTGAACGCTCCATCCGTGCACGAGCCCGCTCAGGGTCTGCTGACCAGGATGGCCGATGTCGTGGCCGTCCGTCGCCTCTAAAGCAGCCGACATCCTTGAATCACATGCATGTCTGTGGGACAACCAAGGTCCTTTGGCGCTCATCGACGCGCGACGGGTCTTCAGGGACCTCCCGGTGGCCCATCTAGCCACGACCCGGTCCGACGGTGGGCCCCACCTCATCCCCCTTTGGTTCGTGTGGAGGGAGGAAGCCATCTACGTCTCCTGCCGGCGAGACTCGTCAACCTGGCGCAACGTGGAGCGCGACCCTCGGGTCACCCTGTCGTTCAGCCTCGGCACCAAATGGCGGGAGTACGCCGGCATCCTCGTGGTCGGGCGGGCGGAGCCCTTGGTCACCGAGCACCCGGCTCTCCGCGGGGTCATGACCGAGTGGTATGAGAAATACAAGCTGCTCCTCACCGGCGGGGGATTCCAGGACTATGCCCAGCAGGTCGAGTCGCCCGGCATGCTTCGAGTGCGCCCCGAGCGGATCGCGGCCTGGAATCACGCCGTGCCCGCGTCACCCCTGGCCGAGGCCGGCGGCGCCTGACGGCGCAGGATTTGGGGCCGACGGTGTCGAACTCCACTCGTTGAAGCGCTCAGAACCCTGATTCGCCTGCGAAAGGAGCGCGCCGTGAGACTTGCCCGAATCGTCCCCGTATCCCTGGTCCTCCTCATGCTCGCCGGGAGCGCCGCCCTGGCCGCGAACGGCGACTGCCGGCTGATCCGGGGAGCGACCACGCCCGACACCACAGATGATGTGAGCGTGTGCCGCCAGGACACCTGGATCCACCAGGCCACGACGAAGTTCGGCAACGCCCCGGCATACGGCATCCCGAACGCAGGTACCGAGTACCCCTCGTGGAACACCACGCCTCCGGCGGACTCGGTGCAGGACGGAGCGGGCGGCGGCTACCTGTCGCTCGCCGCATACTCGCAGAACACCTCGTACACCGATCCCAAGGGAGCGGTGACGTTCCGAGGCAGCTTCACCGGCAACCTGGACAACATCGCGGCCAAGCTGTTCCTGTTCTCGCCCGTCCGTTCGGCCGACGCGACCCAGGCCGTCTCGATGAGGCTGAACATCGACAACACCACGATCTATCAGACCGGCGACGCCGCCGACCGCACCCCACTGACTCCCGGTGGCGACGCCGTCCTCCAGACGAATTTCGCCTTCGTCGACCTCTACAAGGCGATGGACGAGGCCGGGCTGGCGCTGGGCGATACCGTCGTTCACACGGTGGAGCTCGTGATCGGCAACTGGTTCACGGTCAACGACAACGCCCTGTACGTCTACGACACCACCGAGGTCCCGGCGGGGCTGGTCTTCAACCTCGACGCCGGCCTGGGCTCGTACGCGAAGTTCATCCCGAACCAGGGCTGAGCGGTCCCGGGATCCGGTTGCTGGGGGCCCACGGAGGGGCGTAGCATCCGCTTGTGAATTCATTCACAAGCCCCGTGGTGCCTCGGGGTGAGCCCGTGGGAGAGGCGAACGGGCGCCGGACCGACGTTGACGTGCTCGTCGTCGGGGCCGGACCGGCCGGTTCGGCCGCCGCCTACCACCTGGCTCGCCACGGGGTCGACGTCCTGTGCGTGGACAAGGCCCGTTTCCCCCGCGAGAAGGTCTGTGGGGACGGGCTCTCGCCGCGAGGGGTGGGAGCCCTGCAGTCGATGGGGATCGACGCGACCGAGGCGGGCTTCACGCGCGTCGAGGGCCTCAGGGTCTACGCCCCGACCGTGACGCTGAACCTTCCCTGGCCCAAGCTGAGCTCCCTTCCGGATTTCGGGGTGGTCCGAACCCGCCACGACCTCGATCACCTGATGCTCCAGCACGCGCAGAAGGCCGGAGCCACCGTCTGGGAGGGCACCGACGTCGAGATGCCTCTGACCGACCAGGGATGGGTGGCCGGCGCCCGCGTGCAGCGCGAGGGAGAGGAGCCCGAGACCATCCGGGCCAAGTACGTCCTGGCGTGTGACGGCGCCTCGAGCCGATTCGCGGGAAAGGCGGGAGTGAAGCGTGATGCCCGCCGGCCCCTCGGTGTGGCTGCTCGCCGCTACTACCGGAGCCCTCGCGAGCCCCAGTCCTGGTTCGAGGCCTGGTTCGACGTCACCGAGAACGGCGTGATCCTGCCGGGCTATGGCTGGATCTTTCCGGTGAGCGACGGGACCCTGAACGTAGGTGCGGGCCTGCTCAATACGACCTCGCTGTTCAAGGAAGTGACTCCGCGGAAGATGCTCGACCTGTTCGAGCGCAGCCTGCCGGAGGAGTGGGGGATAAGGGAGGAGAACGCTGCCGGCGAGGTTCTGTCCGGCCCTCTCCCGATGGGCATGAACCGCGCGCCGCTTGCGATGCCGGGGATGCTGGTCGTTGGTGACGCCGGCGGACTCATCAACCCATTTACCGGCGAGGGTATCGCCTACGCGATCGAGTCGGCCGAGATCGCGGCGGAGCTCGTGCACGGCGCCCTGGCGACCAACCGACCCGGGCTCGCGCACATCTACCCGGTCGAGCTCAAGCGGCGATACGGCAAGTACTTCACTGTCGGCCGGGCATTCGCGAAGGCGATCGGTCACCCCACCGTCATGCGCTACAGCGTTTACCACGGGTTCCCCAGGGAACGGCTGATGAGATTCGCGTTGCGGATCCTCGCGAACCTGACCGACGGCCGCGAGGGAGACCTCGACGACAAGATCATGGACTGGATCGTGAGGATCGCCCCGGCGCTATGAACACCGACCTGAGCCAGTACCTGCCGGTAGTCATCCTCGCCGCGTTCGGGGCGCTGTTCGCCGTCGCCTCGGTCGTCGTGTCGCGAGGGTTCCAGCCGAGGCGCCCGACCCCGGCCAAGCTGCTTCCCTACGAGTGCGGGATCGTCCCCGAGAAGACATCGAGGGAACGCTTCCCGGTGAAGTTCTACGTGATCGCGATGCTCTTCATCGTGTTCGACATCGAGGTCATCTTCCTGTTCCCGTGGGCCGTCACCTTCCGCCAGCTCGGTCTCTTCGGACTGACGGAGATGGCGATCTTCATCGGGCTCGTGTTCGTCGCGTACGTCTACGTCTGGAGGAAAGGCGCTCTCGAATGGACCGACTAGAGATCGAGCAGCGCACGGCGGAGGAGGAGATCAAGAAGGGCATCCTCACGACGACTCTGGCGAAAGCGGTCAACTGGGCCCGCAAGCAGTCCACATGGCCGGTCACCTTCGGGCTCGCGTGCTGCGCGATCGAGATGATGGCCACGGGCGCCGCGCACCACGACCTGGCGCGGTGGGGGATGGAGGTCTTCCGAGCCTCGCCCCGGCAGGCCGACCTCATGATCGTCGCGGGCCGGGTCAGCCAGAAGATGGCTCCGCCTCTGCGACAGATCTACGACCAGATGCCCGAGCCGAAGTGGGTCATCTCGATGGGCGTGTGTGCCTCGGCGGGCGGGATGTTCAACAACTACGCGGTGGTGCAAGGCGTCGACACGATCGTGCCCGTCGACATCTACGTTCCCGGGTGCCCGCCGCGTCCCGAGATGCTGATGTACGGCATCCTCCAGCTCCACGAGAAGATCGCCGAGCGAGGGACGTGGAAGTGAGCCTCGAGGCACTCACGGACCGCCTCCACGTTCGCTTCGACGACGTGCTCGCCGTCCACGGCGAGGTCACGGTGACGCTCGACCGGGACAGGCTCCTCGACGGGTTGATCTACCTGCGGGACGAGCTGCGCTTCGACTTCCTGGCCGACGTCTCCTGCACGGACTGGCCGGGTCGCGAGCCGCGCATCTGGATGGCGTACCACCTGTACTCGTTCCAGGACAACGTTCGCGTGCGGGTCAAGGTCGGACTGCCGGAGGACGACCTCCGCGTCGCGTCGGCCACGCCACTGTTCCCCGCGGCCGACTGGCAGGAGCGTGAGGTCTACGACTTCTTCGGCGCCAAGTTCGACGGCCACCCACACCTCAAGCGGATCCTCATGCCCGACGACTGGGAAGGCCATCCCCTTCTCAAGACCGAGCCCCTGGGTGGAGTGCCGACCCAGTACAAGGGCGCGTTCGTGCCACCTCCCGATGAGCGAGGGCTCTGACCGTGTCCACACAGGTGCCGGAGGAGATCACGGGGGTGGAGATCTCCGGGGGCGTGACCGCGCAGGAGCTCAAGCAGGACCTGCTCGTGGTCAACATGGGACCGCAGCACCCGTCGACCCACGGGGTCCTGCGGCTACTGCTCACCCTCGACGGCGAGAACGTCGTTGATATCGAGCCGATCGTCGGCTACCTCCACACGGGCATCGAGAAGAACACCGAGTACAGGACGTGGCAGCAGGGCGTCACGTTCGTCACCCGCGCCGACTACCTCTCCCCGTTCTTCAACGAGCTCGCCTACTGCATGTCGGTCGAGAAGCTCCTCGGTATCGAGGCGCCCCCTCGCGCTCAGGCGATCCGCGTCCTCGTCTGCGAGCTCAACCGGATCGCGTCACATCTCGTCTGGCTGGCGACGACCGGGCTCGAGCTCGGCGCGATCTCGATGATGCTGTACGGCTTCAGGGAGCGCGAGGGCCTGCTGGACATCTTCGAGTTGATCACGGGCCTGCGCATGAATCACGCGTACATCCGGATCGGCGGGCTGGTGATGGACCTGCCGGACGGGGCCGAGGAGCGGATCCGCGGCTACCTGAAGGGCCTGCCCGCGAGGTTCGACGAGTACGAGACCCTGCTGTCCAAAAACCCGATCTGGCTCGAGCGCAACAAGGGGATCGGGGTCCTCACCGCCGAGCAGTGCAAGAGGATCGGAGTAACCGGGCCCCTTCTGCGCGCCGCCGGTGTCGCTCACGACCTCCGCAAGACGCAGCCGTACAGCGGCTACGAGAAGTACGACTTCGAGGTGCCGACCCGCACCGAGGCTGACTGCTACGCGCGCTACGAGGTACGCATCGCCGAGATGCGGGAGTCGGTGAAGATCTGCGAGCAGGTACTCGACTCGCTTCCCGGCGGCCCGATCATGATCGAGGACCCGAAGCTCCGCTGGCCGGCTCACCTCGAGGTCGGGCCCGACGGCATCGGCAACTCCGAGTCTTACGTGCGCCACATCATGGAGGACTCGATGGAGGCGCTCATCAACCACTTCAAGATCGTCACGCAGGGGATCAAGGTCCCCGCCGGCGAGGTCTACACGGCGGTCGAGTCCCCGCGCGGCGAGCTCGGCTTCTACGTCGTCTCGGACGGAGGCGTGCGTCCGTACCGCGTGCGCTTGCGCGATCCCTCGTTCTGCAACCTCCCCGCGATCCCGGAGATGATCCACGGCAAGCTGATAGCCGACGTGATCGCGAGCGTCGCGAGCGTCGATCCCGTGATGGGAGGTGTGGACCGCTAGATGCCCGCGCTCTCCGAGGACTCCCGTCGCGAGGCCGAGAAGCTCATCGCTCGTTACCCACATTCTCGCTCGGCGCTGCTACCGCTTCTCTATCTGGTGCAGGCGGAGCAGGGCCACGTCACGCGCGAGGGCATGCAGGAGGTCGGGGAGCTCCTCGGCCTCACCACAGCGGAGGTCGAGGCCGTCGCCACCTACTACACGATGTTCAGGAAGGGTCCGACAGGCAAGTGGCTCATCTCCGTCTGCACGAACGTGTCGTGCGCGCTCGCGGGAGCGAAGAAGGTCTACGAGCGAGCGGTGGAGGAGGCCGGCGAGGGCGCGAGCACCGCGACCCCCGACGGCGGGTTCACCGTCGAGGAGGTCGAGTGCCTCGCCGCGTGCGACGCGGCACCGGTGATCCAGGTCAACTACTGCAACTACGACAGTGTGAGCCAGGATCGCATGGCCGAGATCGTGGCCGAGCTCCGCGAGGACCGGGTGCCCGAACCCGCGCGCGGCCCGAAGCCCGAGCCGCACGACCGCACCGCACACATCCTGTCTGGAGCCGAGCGTGGCTGAGTTCGAGCCCGTCCTGACGGCCCGCTGGGGGATCGAGGGGAGCGACACGATCGACGGCTACCTCGGCAGCGGCGGGTATCAGGGCCTGAAGAAAGCACTCGACATGTCGCCGCAGGGCGTGATCGAGGCGGTCAAGTCCGCGGGTCTTCGCGGCCGGGGCGGCGCGGGTTTCCCTACCGGGATGAAGTGGGAGTTCATTCCGAAGGGCGGCGACAAGCCGGTGTATGTCGTCTGCAACTCGGACGAGGGCGAGCCCGGAACGTTCAAGGATCGAGAGCTCCTCGAGCGCGACCCGCACCAGCTGGTCGAGGGGATCGCGATCACCTCCTACGCGGTCGGTTGCCGCACCGCGTTCGTGTACTGTCGAGGCGAGTTCCTGTTCCCGTCGCTCCAGCTCGAGCGCGCGATCGCGGAGGCGTACGAGAAGGGGTACCTGGGCGAGAACATCCTCGGAAAGGGCTTCGATCTCGACATCGTCCTCCACCGGGGCGCGGGCTCGTACGAGTGCGGCGAGGAGACCGCGCTCCTCGAGTCGCTCGAGGGCAAGCGCGGACAGCCGAGGCTCCGTCCGCCGTTCCCCGCGGTCGAGGGCCTCTATGCGTCGCCGACGGTCGTCAACAACGTCGAGACCCTGTCGACCGTTCCGCACATCATCCAGAAGGGCGCGGAATGGTTCGCCGGGATCGGTCCCGAGAAGTCGACCGGGACGAAGATCTTCAGCGTCTCGGGCAAGGTCAACAAGCCCGGGAACTACGAGGCCCCCATGGGCACGTCCGCGCGCGTGATCATCGACGAGCTCGCCGGAGGCATGAAGGCCGGCAAGGCGCTCAAGGCCTGGACGCCCGGCGGGTCCTCGACTCCCTTCCTGACGGCCGACCACCTCGACACCGCGATGGACTTCGAGTCGATCGTCGCCGCGGGCTCGCTGCTCGGGACCGGCGCCGTGATCGTGCTCGACGAGACCGACTGCGTGGTGGACGCCGCGCTGCGCTTCACCGAGTTCTACGCGCACGAGTCGTGCGGCAAATGCACACCTTGTCGCGAGGGGACGTGGTGGATGACGAAGATCCTGCACAGGATCGAGAGCGGGCGCGGCCGGCTCGACGACCTCGACACGCTCAAGGACGTCGGGGACAACATGCTGTTCAAGAACTTCTGCGCGCTCGGCGACGGCGCCGTCTCTCCGATCGAGTCCTCGCTCAAGTACTTCCGTGACGAGTACGTCGCGCACGTCCGCGGCGAGGGGTGCCCGTTCGACGAGAGTCCGAAGCTGGGAGCCGCGGAAGCGCGCGAGGCCGCCGCGACCAAGCAGCAGCTCGAGCTCGGGAAGGTGCTGAGATGAGCAGCGGTCCTGCTGAGCACGTGAACCTCACCGTCGACGGCAAGGCCATCACCGTGCCGTCCGGCACGCTGATCATCCGCGCCGCCGAGGCGATCGGCGTCGAGATCCCCCGGTTCTGCGAGCACCCATACCTCGAGCCGGTCGGCGCGTGCCGCCAGTGCATCGTGGATGTCGAGGGCCAGCGCAAGCCGATCACCTCCTGCACCACGCCGGTCACCGAGGGGATGGTCGTCCGCACCCAGCACACGAGCGAGATGGCCCGGAAGGCGCAGGAGGGGATGCTCGAGCTCCTGCTGATCAACCACCCGCTCGACTGCCCGGTCTGCGATCGCGGAGGCGAGTGCCCGCTGCAGGACCAGGCGCTGGCGTGGGGCCCGGGCGAGAGCCGCTACATCGACCCTAAGAGGGTCTACGAGAAGCCGATCCCGCTATCGGAACTGGTGCTGCTCGACCGAGAGCGCTGCGTCCTGTGCACCAGGTGCACGCGCTTCTGCGACCAGGTCTCGGGCGAGCGCTTCATCGAGCTGTTCGACCGGGGCGCGTCCGAGCAGGTCTCGATCGCCGCCGGCGAGGACTTCAAGTCGCCGTTCTCCGGGAACACCGTGCAGATCTGTCCCGTCGGCGCGCTCACGTCGTCCACGTACCGCTTCGCCGCGAGGCCGTTCGACCTGAAGTCGGGCGAGTCCGTGTGCGACCACTGCGCGAACGGCTGCCGGATCCGCGTCGACGTGCGCCGCGGCGAGGTAGTGCGCCACCAGGCCCGTGAAGAGGCCGAGGTCAACGAGGCCTGGCTCTGCGACAAGGGCAGGTACGCGTTCCGCTTCCCCGACCGCGACCGGCTCACCACACCTCTCATGCGGACGCCGGGCCTCGAGCCCGTCTCGTTCGAGGAGGCGTTCGCCGCCATCAACGAGGGCGCCCGCGGCGGCGCGGCCGCGTTCATAGGCGGGGGCAGGCTGACGGACGAGGACTCGTACGCGATGTCGAAGCTCGCCCGGACGGCTTTCGGCACGAACGATATCGACCACCGGACCGTGGGCCTGCACGACGCTCCGGTCGAGCCGGAGCGGTACGCGGCGAGTGGGGGCTCGGTCACCTACGCGGACGTCGAGTCGGCATCTGTCATCGTCCTGGCCGGGCTCGACTCGCGCGAGGAGCTCCCGATCCTGCACCTCCGCCTGCGCAAGGCAGCTGCGAGAGGCGCGCGGATCTTCGTGATCCATCCGCGCCGTACCGCGCTCGCCGACGTCGCCGAGCATGTCATCTGCCCACCCGGCGGTGAGGCCGACCTGCTCGAGAGATTGATGGAGGCCCGGGGGAGAGAGGATGAGGTTTCCAGGATCGGCGAAGCCATAGCCGGGGCTCCCGACCGCGCCCTGATCCTGGCCGGGCCGAGGCTGGCCGACAGCACCGGGGCCCTGGCGATGGCGGCGACCGCCGCATCCAGTCTCGGCGCGCGCTTCGCCTTGCTCGCGCGGCGGGCGGGCGACCGTGGCGCCTTGCGAGGCGGCGTTCACCCGTTGCTTCTACCCGGCGGACGCCTGGTCGAAGACGCCGCGGAGCGGGGCGAGGTCGAGCGGGTCTGGGGATCCGGCGTCCCCGCTACCGCCGGTCGCGATACACGGGGGATCCTCGAGGCGGCCGCGAGGCGCGAGCTCGCCGTGCTCTACCTGGTTGGGGTCGACCCGCTCACCGACTTCTCGGATGCCGCGCTCGCCCGCACCGCGATCGCCAACGCCGGCTGCCTCGTCGTCCAGGACATCACCGCCGGCCCCTATCGCCCCGCCGCGGACGTCGTGCTTCCCGCCGCGGCGCTGATCGAGCGGGAAGGCCACATGACGGACTGGGAGGGCCGCTCGCAGCCCGTGTCGCCCGTTCGCGGGCCCGCCGGCGTCTCGCGACCCGACTGGTTGATCTTCCAGGAGCTCTCCGAGGCCATGGGATCCGACATGGGATTCCGCTCCATCGAGAAGCTTCAGGCCGAGATGGAGCAGCTGCTCGCCCCGCGGACCGTTCCCTTCTCCGGCGCGAGCAGCCGGCGGGAGGCTCCGGCCGAGGGCGATGGCCTGACGCTGTTCTCCTACCCGCTTCTGGTGGACGAGGGACGGCTCTCTGTCGACGCCACCGAGCTGAAAGCAACGCTTGGCGAGGACCCGTTCGTCGAGCTCCACCCGGCCGACGCGGAGAGGCTCGGCCTGGAGGACGGCGCCACCGCGCGAGTTCGGACCGAGGCCGCAGAAGCGGAGCTGCCGGTCCGCTTATCCGACGGCATCGCGCAGGGCGCCGCGTTCGTCCCGTGGAACCAGCGAGGCTTCAGCGCGAACGTCCTGTTCAGGGGTTTGCCTCGAGCCACCGCGACGATCGAGCTCGCGGGGGTCAAGGAGGAGGTGGCCGGCTGATGGACTGGGTCGACTGGATCCTGCTTATCGTTCGCGTCGGCCTCGTCTTCGTCGTGCTGCTGGTCGTCGTGATGCTCGTCGTCTGGGCCGAGCGCAAGGTCGTCGCCGACATGCAGATGCGCATCGGTCCGAAGCGCGCCGGGCCGTGGGGGATCCTGATCACGCTCGCGGACGGCATCAAGCTGTTCTTCAAGGAGGGCATAACTCCGGCCTCGGCGGAGCGGCCTGTCTTCTCGATCGCGCCCATCGCGTCGCTGATCCCGGCGATCCTCGCGTTCGCAGTCGTGCCGTTCGGAACCAGCGTCACTCTGTTCGGGCGCGAGGTTCCTTTCCAGGTCGCCGACCTAAACGTGGGCATCCTGTTCTTCCTCGCGATGGGGTCGCTCGCGATCTACGGGATCGTGCTCGGCGGCTGGGCCTCGGGCTCGACGTATCCGCTGCTGGGCGCGATCCGTTCCAGCGCGCAGATGATCTCGTACGAGATCGGCATGGGCCTCGGCGTGGCGGCGGTGATCATGTACTCGGGCACGATGAGGATGTCGGAGCTCGTCTCCGCTCAGGACAAGATCTGGAACATCGTCCCGCAGTTCCCCGCGTTCCTGATCTTCGGCTATGCGGCGCTCGCCGAGACGAACAGGCCGCCGTTCGACCTGCCGGAGGGAGAGACCGAGCTGGTCGGCGGGTATCACACCGAATATTCGGGCATCAAGTTCGCGATGTACTTCCTGGCCGAGTACCTTCACATGGTCACCGTCTCAGCAGTTGCCGTGACGCTGTTCCTCGGCGGATGGCGCGGGCCGATCTTCGACTTCCTACCCTGGCTCTGGCCGCTTCTGTGGTTCACGTTGAAAGTCTCGATCCTCCTGTTCGTCTTCTTCTGGATCCGGGCGACGGTCCCGAGGATCCGCTACGACCGCCTGATGAGCTTCGGGTGGAAGGTCGTCATCCCGTGGGGCTTCGTGTGGATCCTGGCCACCGGAGCGATCGTCGTGCTTCCCGAGGAGATCGGTCGTGACGCGCTGTTCCGGTACGTCGCGATCGGAGCCGGCGTCGCCCTGCTGCTGTCCATCGTCGGCCCGGTGCTGGTGCGAGGCGGGAAGAAGCAGTCCGAGGAGGTGGGCTCGTGATCCTCGAGCTCCTCAAGGGCATGGGCGTGACCTTCCGTCACATGTTCCGCAAGCCGGTGACGAACCCGTACCCGAAGGAGGTCAAGCCACTTCCTCCTCGCTCGCACATCGGGAGGCATCTCCTCAACAAGCACGAGAACGGGCTCGAGAAGTGCATCGGTTGCGAGCTCTGCGCGTGGGCGTGTCCCGCCGACGCGATCTACGTGCAGGGCGAGGACAACGATCCCGAGAGCCCGACCTCCGCAGGCGAACGCTACGCGAGCGTGTATCAGATCATCTACCTGCGCAGCATCATGTGCGGTCTCTGCGTCGAAGCGTGCCCGACGCGAGCCCTGACGCTGACCAACAACTTCGAGCTCTCCTGGGACACGCGCGAGAAGGCCATCCTGGAGAAGGACCAGCTCCTCGAGCCGCCGCTGCCGCTCGGGACCGCGCCGGGCACGGAGCAGGGCTGATGGACCTCGTCGTCTTCTGGCTGGTCGCTCCGATAAGCGCGGGAGCCGGCGTCCTGATGCTGCTTCAGCGCAACGCGGTTCACTCGGCGCTGTTCCTGATCGTCAATCAGTTCTCGCTCGCGGTCATGTTCGTGCTGCTCGGCGCGCACTTCCTCGCGGCGGCGCAGGTGATCGTCTACGCGGGCGCGATCATGGTGCTGTTCCTGTTCGTGATCATGTTCCTCGGCGTCGATCGCCGTGAGGCGCTGGTCGAGCCGATCCGCGGACAGCGAGGCCTCGCTATCGGTCTCGGGATCCTTCTGGCTTCCGGCGTGTTCGCGGCGATCCGCCTGGGCGTCGGTCTCTCCGGTGCTCCGGCCCCCGCGCCGACGGGCGACAACATCAAGCTGGTGGGACGCACGCTATTCACCAAGTACGTCTTCCCGTTCGAGGTCACATCGATCCTTCTGATCGTGGCGGCGATCGCGGTCATGGTCATGGCTCGCAGGCGTGTTCCCCGTCCTCCAAGCCGAGAGGTTCAGCCCGCGGAGGCGACGGACCTCGAGACCGAGGCGGTGTCGTGAAGACCCCCATCGCTTACTTCCTGATCCTGTCGGGGATCCTCTTCACTATCGGGACGATCGGCGTGCTCGTCCGGCGCAACACGCTCGTCGTGTTCATGTCCATCGAGCTCCAGCTCAACGCGGTCAACCTGACCCTGGTCGCCTTCTCGAGGCAGCTCGGCACGGTCGACGGTCAGGTCCTGGCGTTCTTCTCGATGGTCGTGGCGGCGGCCGAGGTGGTCGTCGGCCTCGCCATCATCGTCTCGATCTTCCGCAAGCGAGTGTCAGCGAACGTTGACGACGTGAACCTCCTCAAGTGGTGATCCGATGAAGAGCGCCTGGCTGATCCCCGCGCTGCCTCTCGCTGGCGCCGTGCTCTTGCTCGTGACCGGCTCTCGGCTCCGCCGCATCGCCGGCGGGCTGGCATCGCTGCTCGTCGGAGCGTCGTTCGTCGTCGGCGTCCTCGTGTTCCAGGACCTTCTGTCGTTACCGGAGGAAGGGCGCCACGTCGCCGTTCACGTCTTCGACTGGATCTCGGTGGGCTCGTTCCAGGCTCCGGTTGAGCTGCGGGTCGATCCGCTGTCGATGGTCATGGTCCTGATGATCACGGGGGTCTCGTTCCTGATCCACGTGTACTCGATGGACTACATGCACGGAGACCCGCGCTACCCGCGCTATTTCGCGTACATGAACCTGTTCGTGGCCGCGATGCTGACGCTGGTGCTGGCGAACAACTTCGTCCTGATGTTCGTGGGCTGGGAGGGCGTGGGGCTCTGCTCCTACCTCCTCATCTCTTTCTGGTACGAGAAGAAGTCCGCTGCGGACGCCGGGAAGAAGGCGTTCATAGTCACGCGCATAGGCGACACCGCGATGCTGATCGGGATCTTCTTGATCTTCGCGAAGTTCGGCTCGGTCGAGTTCGACGAGGTGTTCGGCGCGGCATCAGGTGTCGCCCCTGCGACGGCCACGGCGATCGCGTTGCTCCTGTTCGGCGGCGCTATAGGCAAGTCGGCACAGCTGCCGTTGCACAACTGGCTCCCCGACGCGATGGAGGGTCCGACCCCCGTCTCGGCTCTGATCCACGCGGCCACGATGGTGACCGCCGGCGTGTACCTGGTGGCGCGAGCCCACGTGATCTTCGAGGCCTCGGACGTCGCGCTGAACGTCGTCGCGATCGTCGGGATAGTCACCGCGGTCTACGCGGGCCTCGCCGCTCTGGGTCAGGACGACCTCAAGCGCGTGCTCGCGTACTCGACGATCAGCCAGCTTGGATACATGTTCCTCGCCGCGGGCGTGGGCGCCTACTCCGTCGCGATCTTCCACCTGGTCGCGCACGCGTTCTTCAAGGCGCTGCTTTTCCTCACCGCCGGGAGCGTCATGCACGCCACCGATGGCGAGATCGACATGACGAAGCTCGGCGGCCTGAGGAAGCGTATGCCGGTGACCGCCAGCTTCTTCGCTGTCGGCGGGCTGGCCCTCGCGGGCATCCCGCTGCTCGTCGGCTTCTTCAGCAAGGACCAGGTCCTCGCCGCGGCCTACGAGTCCGGGCGCACGTGGCTGTGGCTCGTCGGGCTGATAGCCGCGGGGCTCACGGCCGTCTACATCGCCCGGGCCTTCTCGCTGACGTTCCTCGGTGCGCCGCGCCGCGACCTGCATCCTCACGAGGCCCCCGCGCTGATGACGGGGCCGATGGCGGTGCTGGCCGGGCTGACGATCGGAGGTGGCCTCCTCGGCCTCTCCGTGCAGACCGGGCGAGTTCAGTCCTTCCTCGCGTCCGTCTTCGGCGGGGAGGAGCACGCGGCTGCCGGCGGTCTGTCCGAGGTGACGCTGGCGATCATCGCGAGCCTCATCGCTATAAGCGGGATCGTTCTGGGCTGGTACATCTATGGGTCGGGCCGCGTCGACGTGTGGGGCCTGCGTCACAGGTACGCGGGGACGAAGAGGGCGCTCGAGAGCGGGCTGTACCTCGATGACGCCTACGGCCGGACGCTGGTCATGCCGGGCAAGGCCGCCGCCTCGTTCCTTGCTTACAAGGTGGACCAGAAGGTGATCGACGGAGGTCTCGTGGGCGTTGGCCGCGCTTTCGCCGGGCTTGCGGCGGTTGGCCGGAAGCTGCAGACCGGCCTGGTCCGCACCTACGCCCTCGCATTCCTGCTCGGTGCCACGTTGTTGTTGCTGCTCCTGGTGGCAAGGTCATGAGCGGCACGCCCTGGCTGACCCTCACGGTCTTCGCTCCGCTCGCGGGTGCCGTGGTGATGCTGGTCCTCGGCGCTATCCCGAGACGACCGGCAGAGAGCGGCGGCCCCAAGAGCCCGGACGACATCTGGCGGTGGGGGGCGCTGATCATCTCGCTCATCACGTTCGGGCTGTCCCTGGTGGTCGTCTCCAAGTTCCGGGGGAGCGAGAGCGGCTTCCAGCTGGTCGAGGAGGCATCGTGGGTCGGGCCCTTGAACTTCCGCTACATCCTCGGCGTCGACGGCATCAGCGTGTTCATGGTGGTGCTCACCACTTTCCTGATGCCGTTGTCGATCCTCGCGTCATGGCGGATCGAGAAGCGCGTCATGTACTTCATGTCCGCGCTGCTCGCGCTGGAGACGGCGATGCTCGGCGCCTTCGTCGCTCTCGACCTGCTCCTCTTCTTCGTGTTCTTCGAGGGCCTGTTGTTCCCCATGTATCTCGTCATCGGGATCTGGGGAAGCGGCCGCCGCGTGTACGCCGCGATCAAGTTCTTCATCTTCACGATGGCAGGCTCGGCGTTCCTCCTGGTGGCGATCCTTTTCCTGTACTTCCGCTCGGGGTCGCAGCTCGGCACGCCGACGCTCGACATCCGTGGGCTCGAGAGGCTCGCCCTGGCACCGGCGACCGCGAAGTGGCTGTTCCTGGCGTTCTTCGTCGCGTTCGCGGTGAAGGTGCCACTGTTCCCCCTGCACACGTGGCTGCCGGACGCGCATACCGAGGCGCCGACCGCGGGCTCGGTGCTCCTGGCGGGTGTCCTCCTGAAGGTCGGCGCGTACGGACTGATCCGGTTCAACCTCGCGCTCTTCCCCGAAGCGTCTGCCGACCTACGAGGGTTCGTATCGGTCCTGGCCGTGATCGGGATCGTCTACGGAGCCGTCGTTGCCCTGGCGCAGACCGACATCAAGAGACTCGTCGCCTATTCCAGCGTCTCGCATCTGGGCTTCGTCGTGCTGGGCATTTTCGCGGGGACCGTCCAGGGCATGACCGGCGGCGTCATACAGATGGTCAACCACGGGCTCTCGACGGGCGCCCTGTTCTTGCTGGTCGGGATGCTCTACGACCGAACCCACACTCGCGACCTCGGGAAGCTCGGTGGCCTGGCGTCGAAGACGCCAGTCCTCGCCGGATTCTTCCTGATCGTCGCGCTGTCCTCGCTGGGCCTCCCGGGCCTCAACGGCTTCGTGGGCGAGTTCCTGATCCTGCTCGGTACGTTCGACACGAGCGCCGTTCTCGCGGTGATCGGCTCGCTCGGCATCGTGCTCGCGGCGATCTATCTGCTCTGGGCCTATCAGCGGGCGATGCACGGAGAGCTCGGGCCGGGCCTGGAGGACACGCCGGATGTCTCGCCGCGTGAGTACGCGGTGCTGATCCCGGTCGTGGCGGCGATCGTGGCGATCGGGGTGTTCCCGAAGCCGTTCCTCGAGCGGATCGAGCCGGCCGCGGAACGCCACGCGCGGCTAATCGGGGTCGCGCCGAGCGCGGAGACTCCCGCCGCGCAGCTCGCTGAGGGGGAGGGGTAGATGCCGCAGCTTCCCGATCTGAACCTGGTACCGGTCCTGCCCGAGATCATCGTCGCCGTGACGGCGATCCTCCTTCTCTTGCTCGATGCATTCCGTCCGGCTCGGAGCCAGGCTCCACTTCTAGCGATCTCGGCGGCGGGGCTCATCGGCGCCGCGGGCCCTCTGATCCGCGCGTGGCGCGTTCCCGGTGAGGCTCTGACGGCGCTCGGAGGGATGGTCGCGGTCGACAGGTACGCGATCTTCTTCAAGATGGTCATCCTGGCCGTGGCGCTGATCGGCGTGCTCTTCTCCGCGCACTACTTCGAGCGCACGGGCGACAGGCGTGGCGAGTACTACTCGCTCCTCCTGTTCGCGACGTCGGGGATGATGCTTCTCTCCGCGGCCGCCGACCTGATCGTCGTGTTCCTTGCCCTCGAGGTCCTCTCGCTATCCCTCTACGTGATGACTGGGTTCTCGCGTACACGGCTGGCCTCGCAGGAGGCGAGCCTGAAGTACTTCCTGCTCGGCGCGTTCTCCTCGGCATTCCTTCTGTACGGGATCGCCATGGCCTACGGAGCGACGGGCACGACGAGCCTCGCCGGCATGGCCGACGCCCTGTCGGGCGAGACGGGCTCCCTGACGCTCGCGCTGACTGCCGCGGCGCTTCTGACCGTCGGCTTCGCGTTCAAGGTCGCCGCCGTCCCGTTCCACATGTGGACGCCGGACGTGTACCAGGGTGCTCCGACACCCGTGACAGGGTTCATGGCTGCGGGAACCAAGGTGGCCGGGTTCGCGGCCCTGATAAGGGTGGCGAGCATCGGGCTCGGGCCGCTCGCGTGGGAGCTAACTCTGGCGATCGCGCTGCTGGCGGTTCTCACGATGTTCGTCGGCTCGATCCTCGCGATCGCTCAGGACGACGTGAAGCGGATGCTCGCCTACTCGTCGATCGCCCATGCGGGCTTCGTTCTGGTCGGCGTGGCGGCCGCGAACCACGAGGGCATCACGGGCGCGATGTTCTACCTGGTCGCGTACGCGGCGATGATCCTCGGCGCGTTCGGGGTCGTGATCCTCGTGTCGAGGGTGGGGGAGCGACGAACGTCGCTCGCGTCCTATCGAGGACTCGGGCGCCGCAGCCCGCTGCTGGCGGGCTTGCTGACCGTGTTCCTTCTCTCGCTCGCGGGCCTGCCTCCGACCGCCGGCTTCCTGGCGAAGGTCTTCGTGTTCCAGGCGGCGGTGAGCGCCGGCCTCGAGTGGCTGGTGATCCTCGCGGTCATCGCGAGCGTGATCGCCGCTTTCTTCTACCTGAGGGTCCTGGTGCTGACCTACATGCAGGATCCCGAGCCTTCCGATGCCTCCGAGGGTCCGGAGACCGCGCCCGTCCCCGGGATCGCCGTCGCCATCGCGGCTGGCATCACTATCCTGCTCGGCGTCATCCCCGGACTGATCCTCGACCCGATCCAGACCGCGGGGGTACTGAGGTGGTAAGCCTTGGGCACATGAAGGAGAGCGATTGAGCACCGTCGCGTGGAGGGAGCTGGCGACCTCGGACCCGGCGCTCGAGGACGACGTCAGCCAGAAGCTCGCGGAGATAGAGCGAGCGCTGAGCGATGCGACCGTCTCCGACTTCCCGCTGCTTCAGGAGTCCGCCGGCTATCTGCTCGCGGCCGGCGGCAAGAGGGTCCGCCCGCTGCTCGTAGTGCTGGGTGGCCATTTCGGCGATCCGTCCGACGCACGTCTCGTGACTGTTGCGGTGGCCGTCGAGCTGACGCACCTTGCCACGCTGTACCACGACGACGTCATCGATGAGGCGAAGACACGGCGGGGGATCCCCTCCGCCAACGCGCGGTGGGACAACACCGTGGCGATCCTCACCGGCGACTACCTGTTCGCGCGTGCGTCCGAGATCTCCTCGGGCCTAGGCACCGACATCACGCGCGTGCTCGCTCGCACGATCGCGGACGTGTCCGAGGGGCAGATCCGGGAGG
>JBOGVX010000229.1:0-3109 GCA_050693165.1 Actinomycetota bacterium
GTCGAAGGCGACGCGGTAGGGCAGATCACCCGCGTCGAGCGTCGCCAGAACGTTGCCATCGCTGGCCCGTAGCACGGTCACGTTGTCGCTTCCGCTGTTGGCGACCCAAACATTGGCACCGTCGAACGCAACTCCGGACGGGAAGCTCCCTACGGCGAACGTGCCGAGAACAGCTCCGTCGCTGGCCCGGATCTTCGTCACCGTGTCGTCGAAGTTGTTCGCGATCCACATGTGGGCGCCGTCGAAAGCGATCCCCTCTGGGTGGCTGCCGACGCCGAACGTCGTGACCTCGTTCGAAGGGTACCAGCGCAACAAGGCCACCTGAAGCGCCGTCGGTTGGCTCGCCGCGGCAGGACCCGGTGGCCCTTCAGGCCCTTGCGGGCCTTGCGGACCTTGCGGGCCTTGCGGCCCGGTCTCGCCTTCCTGGTTCCACGTGAGCGTCTCCTCCGACGCGATGCAGTCACCGACCGACTCCACGACACGCAGCTGGCCGCTGTTGTCCTTGTAGCAGGCAGTGATCGTCCCATCTCCCCCCGGGATCGACGCCGCGGCGACCCCACCGACGAGGAGCGCCGCCGCGACAGCGGCGATGATCGAGATGGACCGCTTCCGCACGTGCTCCCGCACCGAGGCGGCTGATCCGGTCGACTGCGAGGAAATGGGCGTCGCAGGGCGTCTCTGCATCGGGGTCTCCCTCCCTCATTGGCAGACGGGCTGTCAACATGGTTCGCGCTCAGGTACTTGATTTCCTGCTTGGAAGAAAGCCAACTGTCTGGGGGTGTGATGACCGGATCGACCCTCTCCGATGGTGTCAGGAGCGCGTCACGCAAGCTCGGCGAGGGGGCGTTTCCGCAGGTCACAGGCGGTGGGCCTGTGTGCTTTTAACCCATGTGTCACAGGTTCGAATCCTGTACGCCCCACTCAAGGCTTGGAGGCACGAGGGAGGGGCGGGCGACTTGACGCGTCTGGCGGAGGCCACCTAGAGTAGCCGCCCTCAGCCAGCCCGGCCGCCTCGGCTCTCGCCCACCTCACACATGTGGGGCGTACCCGCCGGAGACCGCGACGCCAGGCCCGACCGCACAGGAGGTGCGCCCAGTGAAACGCAGCCTACGGGCCGTCCTTTCGACGGCCGTAACGGTGGCCCTGCTCGTCCCCTTAGGAACCGCCAGCGCTCACCATCCGGACCATCGGAGCTCGCATGCCGGAGAGGGGGACGTCGCCGTCGCCGGCCACCAGCACGGGGGCGATCTCGGCCACCTCGATCCGTCCCGCGAGGACGTCCAACTGGTGGGAGAGCTCGAGCCGACCGACGAGTTCGGCCCCATCGTGGAGGGACAGATCGCCGACCTGGCGGTCTACAAGGACCATGCCTATCTGAACTCTTGGAGCGAAGAGAGCTGCACCAAGGGCGGGGTCTACGTGGTGGACATCCGTAACCCCAAGAAGCCTTCGGAGGTTGGCTTCATCCCGGCCCTACCCGGCAACTACCACGGCGAGGGAGCCCACGTCATCAGCGTGAGCACCAAGTCCTTCACCGGTGACCTCCTGGCGGTCAACAACGAGTTCTGCACCGATACCCCGACGGTCGGCGGAGGGTTCGACCTGTACGACGTGACGGATCCTCGCAACCCAACGGTCCTGGTGCAGGGAGCGGGTGACCGAGGCGGGGAGGGCCGTCAGAACGGAAGCGCGGCCACCTCCACCAGCTACCACAGCGTGTTCCTGTGGAAAGACGACGGCAAGGTGTACCTGGTGGGTACCGACAACGTCGAGTTTCACGACGTGGACATCTACGACGTCACCAACCCGCGCCAGCCCAAGCCGGTCGGGGAGTACGACATGGTCGAGCTCTTCCCACAGATCGTGGAGGATCCGGCGCCGAACGGGGACAACGTCTTCAACCACGACATGGTGGTGAAGGAGGTCAACGGACGGGACGTCCTGCTCGACTCGTACTGGGACGCCGGCTACCTGTTGGTGGACGTGGAGAACCCGGCCAAGCCGGCCTACATCGGTGACGTGGACTTCGGGACGGTGGATCCACTCGGCCTGGCCGCCAACTCCCCTCCCGAGGGCAACGCCCACCAGGCGGAGTTCTCGCACGACAACACGTACTTCCTGGCGGCCGACGAGGACTTCAACCCTTACCGCGCAGACAAGTTCTTCATCGACGGTGAGGAGCGCCCCGCGGCCGAGGTCGGGGGCGGCCTCTCGGCGGCTTCCCTCCCCGACCAGACCCTGAGCGGCCCGGTGGTGTACGGCGGCTATGGTTGCCCGGCGGATCCCACAGTGATCCCCGAGGCCGATGACTACAGCGACGCGGAGCTGGGCCTGCTGCCGGGTGACGAGCGCATACTGCTGATGCAGCGAGGACCGTCCGGCGACCCCACCGCCGACTACAACGGCAACGGGGACCTGACGGACGATGCATGCTTCCCGGGCGAGAAGACCGATCGGGCTTTCGACGCCGGGTGGGATGCTGTGCTCCTGGTCAACCGGCATCTGGGCAGCGCCGCGGCCGACGTGCCCTTCTGCGGCTCAGGCGGGCAGAGCTCGGACAAGCTCATCGTCACCCTGTGCGCGACACACGGCGCCTTCCACGAGCTCTTCGGCACGCCCGCGGAATTCAGCACCTACCCGGAGGACACGGCCATCGGTGACGTGAGCACCGGGCGCATCGAGGCCACCTCTGTGTTCGACGGATGGGGCTACGCCCACCTGTACCGCAACATGGGGGGCAAGGTCGAGGAGGTCGACGCCTACGCCATCCCCGAGGCCCAAGATCCCGACTTCGCCTTCGGCTTCGGCGACCTCTCGATCCACGAGTTCGCCGCGGACCCGGAGCGGAACCGCGCGTACATCTCCTACTACTCGGGAGGCGTGCGGGTGGTCGAGTTCGGCGAGTCCGGTATCGAGGAGGTTGGCCACTTCATCGATGCCGATGGCAACAACTTCTGGGGCATCGAGACCTTCGTGCCGTCGAGCTCGAAGGCCGGCAACCTGCAGGGCAAGCGCCTGTTCGCGGGGTCCGACCGCGACCACGGCATCTTCATCTTCAGGTACACCGGCTAACCCCGGAACTACCGGTCAGAGGGGGGCGGCTCCGGCC
>JBOGVX010000230.1:0-11356 GCA_050693165.1 Actinomycetota bacterium
CCAAGCGGATCGTCGAGTCGCTGGGAGGCACCCTTACAGCAGAAGGTGGCAGGGGCATCCGTTTCCGCCTATCCCTTCCCGCGTAGCGAGCTAGGCGCGATCCTCGACGAGCGACTTGAGCAGACGCAGGTCGCGCTGGAACACGTGGCGCATGGTCGGGGTCATGAGCGTCAGGCCGATCCGGCCGAGCGGGCCCCAGGGCGGGTAGAGCTCTTCACGCCAGAACATGCTGCAGCCCTTTTCCGTGGGGGAGAGCTCCATGTAGCCCGACCCCTTCACCCATCCCAGGTGAGCGATCTCCAGCACTGCCGGCGGCTCCCACTTGGTGACTCGCACCGTGTCGTGGGTAGTGATGCCGGCGATCCTGATGGTGGCCTCGGCCTCCACGCCGACCCCTTCGCGCTGCTCGCCGACGACCTTGAAGCCTCGAGCCTCCTTCATCCACAGGTCGAGATGCTCCCAGTCGACCAGGTAGGGCCAGACGGCTTCGGGGGGCCGGGAGATGTCGATCGTGGTGATGATTGAGATCGCGCGCGTCATCGCCGCCTCGAGAGGGGACCCGTACACTACCGCCCCATGGAAGTCGCCCAGGCCCTTCGGACGCTCGAGGAAGCCACGAAAGAGGGCCTCGCCGCCGTCGCTGCGTCTTCAACCCTGGAGGAGCTGGAGGACGCCGAGCGCTCGGCTCTGGGAAAGAAGGGCCCCGTCTCCGAGGTTCAGCGTTCGCTGGGAAGCCTCGGCGAGGACGACCGGCGCATCCTGGGCAAGGCAGTCAACGAGGCTTTCGGCGCCATCCGTACCGCTGTCGCGGAGCGCGGCGCAGCCCTGCGTGCCGAGGCCGAAAGCGCGGTGGGGGAGAAGGAGCGTATCGATGTAACTCTTCCAGGCCGGCGACCGCCACTCGGGGGCTACCACCCGCTCACGCAGACGGAGCGCCGGATCCTCGATGCGTTCATAGGGCTCGGCTACAGGCTGGTCGAGGGGCCCGAGCTCGAGACCGATTGGTACAACTTCGAGTCGCTCAACATCCCCGAGGACCATCCCGCCCGTACCGAGCAGGACACGCTGTACCCCGACATGCCCGGCCGCAATGACCTGTTGCTGAGAACACAGACGTCCAACGTTCAGGTGAGGACCATGGAGACGCAGGAGCCACCGATCTACATCGTGACGCTCGGCCGCTGCTACCGGCGCGACGTCCCCGACGCGACACACTCGCCCGTGTTCCACCAGGTCGAGATCCTGGCTGTAGACGAGGGGCTGTCACTCGCCGACATGAAGGGAACGCTGGAGGCGTTCGCGCGCGCGGTCTTCGGCCCCGACCAGAAGGTGCGGCTGCGCCCGGGGTACTTCCCGTTCGTCGAGCCCGGAGCCGAGGTCGACGTCATGTGTTTCCTGTGCGGCGGCGACGGTTGCCGCGTGTGTGACGAGGGCTGGATCGAGATCCTCGGCGCGGGGATGGTCCACCCAAAGGTGCTCGAGGCGGGCGGCCTGGATCCCGAGAGGTACACGGGGTTCGCGGCCGGACTCGGGATCGAGCGGATCACGATGCTCCGCCACGGGGTGCCCGACATCCGCCTGTTCTTCGACGGCGACATCCGGACGCTGTCCCAGTTCGCACGGAGCGCCTGAGGTGCGCGTACCGCTGTCATGGCTTCGGGAGTTCTGCCCGGTAAAGCTCTCCGCTGAAGACCTGGCCGACCTTCTGACCTCTCGAGGCCTACACCTCGAGCGGCTGCTTCGTCCGTGGGAAGCGCTGTCGGGTGTCGTCATCGCGAAGGTTCTCGAGGTTCGCGACCATCCGAACGCCGACAAGCTCTGCGTCGCGAGCGTCGAGTCCGGCAGCGGCACTCGTGACGTGGTCGTCGGGGTCCGGAACATGGCTGCCGGCGACCTTGTGCCGTACGCGGCGCCCGGGTCGACCCTCCCCGGTTTCGAAGGCAAGCTAGAGCGACGCGAGCTGCGCGGCGTGACCTCCGACGGGATGCTCTGTTCGCCGAGCGAGCTCGGCATCTCCGCGGACCACGGCGGCATCCTCATCCTGCAGGCCGGCGACCCCGGCGAGGACCTGAAGGACTCGCTCGGCCTCGATGACACGGTGATCGACATCGAGGTTGTTCCGAACCGCCCCGACCTTCTGTCGGTCTACGGCGTCGCACGCGAAGCCGCGGCAGCGACCGGCGACGATCTCGCACCACCGGACGCTTCTGTGGAGGAGATCGAGGGGCCGGCCGACGCGGCGGCCACGGTCGAGGTGCATGACTCGGTGCGCTGCCCGCGGTACCTGGCGCGCGTAATCCGAGGCGTGACCGTGGGGCCGTCGCCTATCAGCGCGCAGATCCGTCTGACCGCCGCGGGCATGCGACCCGTTTCTAACGTCGTTGACGCGACCAACTACGCGATGCTCGAGCTCGGCCAGCCGATGCACCCATTCGACCTGAAGCTCCTCGCGGGCCCGGGTATCGAGGTCCGGACGGCGGCCGAAGGCGAGAAGCTCACCACCCTGGACGGGGTGGAGAGAACGATGACGAAGGAGGATCTCCTGATCGCCGATGTCGAGCGCTCAACCGGCATCGCCGGCGTCATGGGAGCCGGGAACAGCGAGGTGTCCCAGGCCACAACGGACATCCTGCTCGAGAGCGCACACTTCCAGCCGGTCTCGGTCCTGCGAACGGCGAGGAGGCTCGGCCTGCGAACCGAGGCGTCGATCCGCTTCGAGCGAGGAGCCGACCCGGAGGCCGTTCCCGGCGCCGCCGCGCGCGCGGCCGCACTCATCGCCTCCTGGTCCGGCGGCCAGGTCCTCAGTGGAGCGATCGACGTCGGATCGGCGCCGGAGCGGCGAACAGTCTCGGTTCGCCCCTCACGAGCGTCGATTCTTGTCGGGATCGAGCTCTCCTCCTCCGACGTGAGAGAGGCGCTCGGCCGCTTGCGGCTGCAGGCGACCGAGGAGGGCGAGCAGGTGGTCGTGGAGGTCCCCGGATATCGCTTCGATCTCGAGCGAGAGGTCGACCTGATCGAGGAGGTCGCCAGGACCGTGGGGTACGAGCGCGTGCCCTCGACACTTCCCGGCGTCCGTCAGGCGGGTGGCCTGTCGCGCGAGCAGCGCCTGCGCAGGCGGATCACCGATCTCCTCAGTGGAGCGGGCTTGCTCGAGACGCGGGCCATCTCGCTGGGTCCCGAGAGCGACGCCGAGCTCGTGCCCGACTCTCGGCCGATCCGCGTCGCGAACCCGGTGTCCGAGGATGACGCGAGCCTTCGCGCGAGCCTCTTGCCCGGGCTGCTTCGCGCCGCCCGGCGGAACGTGTCCGTCGGGAGGACGTCGATCAGGGTCTTCGAGTCCGGGCGAACTTTCTCGGCCGGCGATCCCGATCCGGTCGAGGAAGAGAGGGTCGCGATCCTGCTGACGGGCCCCTTGGGGGAGGGCTGGCCGAACGAGCCACGTCCACAGGACTTCCTCGAGGCGAAGGGTGTCCTCGAGCATCTTCTTTCCGGCCTCGGCGTCGAGTGGAGCGCCGGCGAAGCTCGGACCAGGCCGTGGCACCCGGGGCGGTCGTTCCAGATCCTTGTCGGTGGCAACGTGGTCGGCGAGTGTGGCGAGATCCACCCGGCCGTGGCGAGCGCCTTCGATCTTCCCTCCGTGGCCTCAGGATTCGAGCTGAAGGTCGAGCAGGTGCTCGCGGCCGCGCCCGAGACGCTCGACTACCGCGACATCTCGAGGTTCCCTCCCGTCCGGCGCGACGTGGCATTCATCGTCGACCGCGACGCCCCCGCCGGCCTCATCCAGGACGGGCTTATCCACGGCGCCGGACACCTCCTCGAGCGAGTCCTTCTGTTCGATGTGTTCGAGGGCGACCCCGTTCCAGAGGGCAAGAAGAGCCTCGCGTTCGCGCTCGACCTCCGCGCCCCCGATCGCACCCTCACCGACGAGGAGGCCGATCAGGTCGTGCGGGCGATTGCGGACCGCCTCGCCTCCGAGTTCGGCGCCGAGCTCCGAGCTGGCTAAGCGCCGCCCGACGCGGCCGGGATAGACTCGGACCATGCCGCGAGATTTCCTTTCGATCGACGACCTGACGCCCGAGGAGCTCAACCTCCTCCTCGAGCTCGCGGCCAAGATGAAGCAGTCCCCGGGTGACCACGCTGCCCGCCTGACGGGCCGCTCGGTTGCCCTGATCTTCGAGAAGCCCTCCACCCGAACGAGAGTGTCCTTCGAGGTCGGGGTGGCTTCCCTGGGTGGTCACCCGGTTGTCCTGTCCTCCTCGGAGCTTCAGCTCGGACGCGGCGAGACCATCGAGGACACGGGCCGTGTCCTCTCCAGGTACGTGGACGCGATCGTCCTGCGGACGTTCGGGCAGGATCGGCTGGAGGCCCTGGCCGCCGCCGCCGACATCCCAGTGGTGAACGCTCTCTCCGACTACGAGCACCCCTGTCAGATCCTGGCCGACCTGCTGACGATCGTCGAGCGTTTCGGCGAGCCGAAGGGACGCACCCTGGCCTACCTCGGTGATGGCAACAACGTCGCGCACTCGCTCCTTCTCGGGGGAGCGATGCTCGGCATGAACGTGCGCGTAGCCACGCCACCCGGGTTCGAGCCGATCCCTCAGGTCGTGGAGCGTGCCACCGAGATTGCGGCGACCAACGGCGGCGGGATCGAGATCACGAACGATCCCAAGGCTGCATGCACAGGAGCCGACGTCCTTTACACCGACGTCTGGGCCTCGATGGGTCAAGAGGAGGAGCACGCCGAGCGAGTGCTTGTCTTCACGCCGTTCCGCATCGACGCGGAGGCGGTGCAACGGGCATCCGATGACGCGATCGTCTTGCACTGCCTGCCCGCGCACCGCGGAGAGGAGATCACCGACGAGGTGATAGACGGTCCACGCTCCGTCGTGTGGGACCAGGCGGAGAACCGCCTGCACACCCAGAAGGCCCTCCTGGCCTGGCTCCTCGACTGAGGTGCCTCGCGCCAACGACGAGGTCGCGGAGCTCCTCCAGGAATACTCGGACCTGATCTCGATATCCGGCGGCGACAAGACCAAGGCGCGCGCCTACGAGAAAGCCGCTCGCTCGGTGGGCGGCTATCACGGCGACGTCGAGAAGCTCGACGAGAAGGGCCTCCTGGCGATCACGAACGTGGGCAAGTCGACCGCGAAGAAGATCCGCGAGTACCTGGATTCGGGGAAGATCTCGGTTCTCGAGGACCTGCGGGGGGAGATACCCGAGGGCGTTCGCTCACTGATCTCGATACCGGGTCTCGGACCGAAGAAGGCGATGGTCCTTCACCAGGAGCTCGAGATCGGCAGCGTCGAAGAACTCCTCGACGCGCTTCACGATGGCCGGCTCGAGGGGCTCGCCGGGTTCGGCCCCAAGACCCAGGACAACATCCGTCGAGGTATCCAGAGGATGCAAGAGTCGGGCGACCGAGTGCTGCTCGGAGTCGCCACGGATATCGCCGAGGAGATCCTGGGCGAGCTCAGGCAGAACAGGGCGGTCAAGCGCTCCGACGTCGCGGGCTCCCTGCGGCGGATGCGAGAGACGATCGGCGATATCGACCTGCTGGTTGCCTCGGAGAAGCCGGCCGAGGTCATGAAGGCGTTCGCCTCGCTCTCGTACGTGGAAAGCGTGATGGCTGCGGGCGAGACCAAGTCATCGATCGTCACGGCCAAGGGACTTCAGGTCGATCTTCGAGTCATCGAGCCGAAGGTCTGGGGTGCCGCGCTCCAGTACTTCACGGGTTCCCAGGCGCACAACGTCCACGTGCGAGAGATCGCCGTTCGCAAGGGGTTCAAGCTCTCGGAGTACGGCCTCTTTCGCGCCAAGAGCGGGAAGCTGGTCGTGGCGGAGACGGAGGAAGAGGTCTACGAGCGCCTCGGCCTACCGTGGATCCCGCCGACGCTGAGGGAGGATCGCGGTGAGATCCAGGCAGCGCTGGCCGGCGAGCTTCCGATGCTCGTCGAGGAGAAGGACATCAAGGGGGACCTGCACACCCACACGAACCTCACGGACGGCCTCGCCACCCTCGAGGAGATGATCGAGACGGCCAGAGGTCGGAAGCTCAAGTACTACGCCGTGACCGATCACGCCGAGCTGCTCTACATGCAGCGCATGACGAAGCAGAAGATGCTCGCGCAGCGGAAGAAGCTTGCTCAGATGCAGGGCAAGGGCGACATGGTTCTGCTGCACGGAACGGAGCTCAATATCCAGCCCGACGGCTCCGTCGACTGGGATGAGGAGTTCCTCTCCGGGTTCGACGTCTGCGTGGCGTCCATCCACTCTCACTTCAACCTGTCCAAGGACGAGATGACCAAGCGGATGATCCGTGCCATGGAGAATCCTGCCGTCAACATCATCGGACATCCCACCACCCGGAAGATCGGAGGCCGCGACCCCATCGACCTGGATCTCGACGAGGTGTTCAAGGCCGCGGCCCGGACCGGAACCGCACTCGAGATCAACTCGCATCCGGACAGGCTCGACCTCAAGGACGAGCACATCGCGTGGGCTCGCGATCACGGGGTCCGTTTCGCGATCGACACTGACTCGCACTCGACGCTCCATCTGCCGCACGTCCGCTTCGGAGTGGCGACAGCTCAGAGAGGCTGGGTTTCGAAGGCCGAGGTCATCAACACCTGGCCGCTGGCGCGGCTCAAGAAGTTCCTTGCGAAGGGGCGTCCAGGACGCGACTGAACCTGCGGCCCCTGCCTCGGCGCTTCTACGCCCGCGATCCGGTCGAGGTCGCCCGGGACCTGATCGGACGACTACTCGTTCGGGAGACCGGCGGGGTGCGGATGATCGGACGGATCGTCGAGGTCGAGGCTTACGCCCATGATGACCCCGCCAGTCACTCTTTCAAGGGAGAGACCAGGCGCAACGCCACCATGTTCGGACCTCCGGGCCATGCGTACGTCTACGTCTCCCACGGCGTCCACCACTGCATGAACGTCACCACCGGGGGAGCGAACGCGGTGCTGTTCCGCGCGCTGGAGCCGATGGAGGGTGTCGAGGAGATGGCCAGGCGCCGCGGCCTTGCTGACGAGCGACTCCTTTGCGGCGGTCCCGGCCGGTTGTGTCAGGCCCTCGGTATCACGCTCGACGACGACGGGACCGAGGTCGGGAGGCGCGAGGGATTGTGGCTCGCGGCGGGGGAGCCGGCGAAGGAGATCCTCGCCACTTCTCGCATAGGTGTCAGCGCGGCGACCGATGTTCCGTGGCGCTTCGTCGAGGCAGGCAGCCGGTACGCATCCCGACCTCGTCCGGTCTAGTCCCTCGTCGAGACGACGAGCCTGACCAGCGAACCGGGCGCCACCTCGGCGCCGGGCGCGGGGTACTGCTCCAGCACCGTGTCGAGCTCCGACGCCGCGTCGGCGCGATAAGAGATCTCGGCGTTGAGGCCCGCCGCCTCGAGGCTCGCGGATGCATCCTCGAGTGGGAGCCCGATCAGATCGGGCACAACCACCGTGATCGGTGAGGGCGCGACGGTCGGGTAGACGCAGCTGCCGGTCGGCTGGGTGCCGGGCACGAACCTGATGAAGCGGATGTCCTCCTCCGGCGTCGACGAGGTCGCCACGCATCCGAAGGTCACGTCGATCGGCACGAGGATGGTCTCCGCGCCCGGAGGCGTGAACTGGCGCACGGGAAGCCGGTCATCGAGGGCGGTCATGAAGGCGTGCCAGATCTGGGCAGGGAAGGAGCCTCCCGTTACATGGCCGATCCTCACCCTCGGGTAGACCATCGAGATCTGGCCCTGGGGGAACCCCACCCACACCGCCGCCGTCAGCTGCGGGATGTATCCCACGAACCAGGCGTCCCGCCATTGCTGCGCGGTGCCGGTCTTGCCGGCCGCTTGCCTGTCGAGCCCGGCCGCGGTCCCGGTGCCGTGCTCGATCACCTCGCCCAGGATCTTCGTGGCCGTCCACGCGACTTGCGGGTCGATGGCCCGGTGTCCAGCCGTGGACGCCTCGTACAGGATGTTGCCCGCCGAGTCCTCAATGCGGCTGACCCCGAATGGCGGATGCCGCATCCCGCCGGCGGCGAGCGTGCCGAACGCTGAGGACATCTCCAGAGTCGAGACCTCGTTCGCACCGAGAACCGCCGAGCAGTACGGCCGCAGTCTGCTCCTGATGCCCATGCGGTGGGCGACCTCCACGACTCGCTCCGGGTGAAGGTCGCGTATCAGCTGTGCGTACACGACATTCACGCTCGAGATCGTGGCCTGCTCGACGGTGAGGGAGCCGCCGAAGGACTGGCCCTCGTAGTTCTGGACGATCCACGGGTCGGAGTCCGACCCACACGGGGGATCGTCGAGCACGATGGAGCTGGGTGCCGGGTACGTCTTGCTCGGCAGGATGCCGTTCTCGAGTGCGGTCACCAGGGCGAAGGGCTTGAACGCCGAGCCGGCCTGCCGCCCGGTGGTACCACCCGTCGCCAGGTTGATCTTCGAGAACGGATCGTCTTTCAGCTTCGCGAAGTAGTCGCGCCCGCCGACCATCGCCTTGATCGCTCCCGTTCGGGGGTCGATCGCCGTCAGGGCGCCATAGGGGTCGCCGGGCTGGGGGAGAACCCCTGCCACGGCAGTCTCCGCGGCGGCCTGCATCTCGAGGTCGATCGTCGTATATATCCGTAGACCGCCCTTGAACAGGAAGTTGTAGCGCTGCGTGTAGTCGTCCCCGAACCGCTCGTCCGTGAGGATCGAGTGCTTCACGAAGTCGACGAAGTAGGGGGCCGGGTAGATGTCGCCGCCGCGCTTTGGCCGCAGAGCCAGGGGCGCGGCCCCGGCAGCCCGTTGCTCGGCCACCGTGATCATCCCCAGCTCGCTCATCCGCTTCAGAACGAGGTTCCGCCTTAGCGTCGCGGCGACCGGCCGCTCGATCGGGTCCCAGCGCTCGGGTCCCGCGATCAGGCCGGCGAGGAGGGCCGCCTCGGGCAGCGTAAGCGCCGTCGCGGACTTACTGAAGAAGGTGCGGGACGCAAGCTGGATGCCGTAAGCGCCTTCTCCGAAATAGATGGTGTTCAGGTACTGCTCGAGGATCCACTCCTTCGAGTGTTCCTTCTCGAGCTCCAACGCGAGCGACGCCTCCCTGAGTTTGCGCGCGATCGTTCGCTCCCGGCCGACGAAGCTGAACGCGTTGCGCACGTACTGCTGGGTGATGGTCGAGCCGCCCTCCCGGACGCCCCCGGAACTAAGGTTCACGTACGTGGCACGCATGAGTGCCTTCAGGTCGATGCCGCGGTGGGTCCAGAACCGCTGGTCCTCTATGGCGACCACCGCGTCCAGCATGCTCTCGGGGATCCGGTCGATCGAGACAAGCCGACGGTTCTCTTCGGCGTGGAGGGTGGTTATCAGGTGACCCCGACTGTCGTAGATCCGGGAGGTCTGAGCCAGAGGGGGCTCGGCCATCGCCGCCTCGAGCGACGCGATCGACCTGCAGGCACCCGAGATCAGGGCGGTGACGGCGATAAGGCTGAGGAGGACCGGCTGTCGGGGGCGCGGGGAGATTCGAGGCATCTTCCCTTCGCGAGTATAGCCGTGGGTCCCCAGTTCACTTAGCATCCGGCTATATGTCTGGTCCGCCGGATGTCTCGAGACAGCTCGAGGTCCTCCTCTCGGGGACGGCCGAGGTCGTCCCGGTCGAGGAGCTCGAGGAGAAGCTGACCCGGAGCGCGCGCGACGGCAAGCCGCTCCGAGTCAAGCTCGGGATCGATCCCTCCGCTCCCGACCTCCATCTCGGCCATGCCGTCGTGCTGCGGAAGCTCCGGCGATTCCAGGACTTCGGGCACATCGCCGTGCTGATAGTCGGGGATTTCACCGGCAGGGTGGGGGACCCGACAGGGCGATCAGAGACCCGGCCGATGCTCTCGCCCGAGGAGCTCGAGGCGAACGCACGAACCTACCTCGATCAGGTTGGCACCGTCCTCGATATGTCGAGCGCGGAGGTTCGTCGCAACAGCGAGTGGCTGGCTCCGCAAACGTTCGCCGATGTGGCCAGGCTCGCGTCACCGCTGACGGTCGCCCGGCTGCTCGAGAGGGACGACTTCTCTGAGCGGTACAAGGAGGGAAAGGCGATCAGCCTTGTCGAGTTCCTTTACCCGCTGATGCAGGGATTCGACTCGGTAGCCGTCGAGTCCGATGTCGAGATGGGAGGCAGCGATCAGCTCTTCAATCTGCTCGTCGGACGGGACATCCAGCGCTCGCATGACATACAGCCGCAGGTCGCCTTCACCATGCCGCTTCTGGCCGGGACCGACGGCGACCGGAAGATGTCGAAGTCGTTCGGGAACCACATCGGCCTGACGGAGCCGCCTGAAGAGCAGTTCGGCAAGACGATGAGCATCCCAGACCAGCTGATCGTGGAGTGGTTCCGGCTCTGCACGGACCTCGATCCCTCCGAGATACATAGGATCGAGACGGGCCTTACGGAAGGGACGCTCCACCCCGCCGAGCAAAAACGCCGTCTCGCGCGCGAGATAGTCGGTCTGTATCACGGCGAGGAAGCCGCGCTCGGGGCGGAGGCTCGGTTCGACGCGGTGTTCAAACGCGATGAGATCCCCGAGGACATCCCCGCCGTCGCGATCCCATCGGAAGCGGTGAAGGATCACGGAGTCTGGTTGCCGCGCCTGCTTTCGGAGACGGGCATGGCGGCTTCCAACGCGGAGGCGAAGCGACTCATGACAGGAGGCGGCGTTAAGGTCGACGGAGTGGCAGTCACCGACCCCGACGCCGAGCTCTCCGTCGAGGACCTGCGTGGCAAGGTGCTCCAGGTCGGAAAGCGCCGCTTCGCTCGACTGACATGACGAGCGCCGACGACAACCGCGAGCTGATCCGTCGCCTCTACGAGGCGCTCGGCCGCAGCGACGGGGAAGCGATGGCCGGCTGCTACGCGCCCAATGCAACGTTCCGAGACCCCGTGTTCGGCACCCTGAAGGGCGACCAGCCCGGAGACATGTGGCGGATGCTGACCGGCAGGTCGAGGGACCTCAAGTTCGAGCTCGCCGAGCACGAGGCGGACCAGGGCACCGGCCGGGCTCGCTGGATCGCCAGCTACACGTTCACGCCAACCAAACGCTCGGTTGTGAACGAGGGACGAGCCGAGTTCCGCTTCGCCGACGGGAAGATCGTCGAGCACAGGGACCGCTTCTCGATGCACAGGTGGGCCAGTCAGGCTCTCGGGCCGGTGGGGGTGCTGTTCGGCTGGTCTCCGCCCCTCGTGGTGGGCCTTCGATTCAGGGCCAGGAAAGACCTTGCTCGGTTCTCTCGCCGGCGAGCTGAAAAGGAATCGGGCAACTAGGACGAACGGGCCGCCCACTGGAGTTGACGGCCGTCTCGAGGCGAGCGTATGATTCCCCGTTGGAACCCCACCAT